>JBHHZI010000032.1:0-25270 GCA_046757965.1 Acidobacteriota bacterium
GGGCCCACACGGGCGACCGGCCCTCCCGGCGCGCCTCGAGGAGGTCGGCAGCCTCCCGGCAATCGATCCGGCGGCCGGTCCGGTTCAAGATCCCGTCTCCTCTCCACCGGACCCGTACTCCGGGAAGTGCGCCGCGAGACCGCGGCGGAGAATCTTGCGAGCCTGATGTAGGTGATTTCGCACGGTCGAGGGGGTGACCTCCAGGATCTCGGCGATCTGCGCCGTGTCCAGGTCGTTCATTTCCCTGAGCACGAAGACGGCCCGTTGTTTCGGAGAGAGCCGGGCCGCCAGTCGGAGGAAGATGCGCTGGATCTCGCCGGCACGCAGGATCTCGGCTGGACCCGCCGACGGGTCCGCGCCGTCGAAGGCCGGTAGCGAGGCGACACCGAGATCCGGGCGGGCGCGACGGCGGCGAACCAGATCGATGGCGCGATTGATGGTGATCCGGTAGAGCCAGGTGTCGAAGCGCTGCGCGGCCTGGTAACGCGGCAAGACGTCCCATAGACGGATGAAGACCTCCTGCGCCACATCCCGTGCATCCTCCTCGCTCCCTACGACCTGGTAGGCCGTCCAGAAAACACGCCCCTGCCTGCTCCTCACCAGGCACGCGAACGCCTCGCGGTCGCCCGCCGCCGCCTCCCTGATGAGCCGCGCCTCGTCCGTCATCGTTCTTGCACGTCCTGCCAGGCGAGGCGGGCACTTCGGGTCCACCTCTCGATACGTCGTTGCGGGACCTCGCGTCTAGTCCGGAACCGCCGCGCCGCGCCCCACCTCTCGACTCACCGCGCGGAAGTCGAGACGCTACAAGGGGATGCGAGGAGAGTCAAGGAGACGAGAAATGCGTGAATGCGGGTTCGGGAAGAGGTTCCAGCCCGGCGTCGGTGCGCAGCCTCAGGCCCGCATCCACAGGCTCCAGCTCTCCCACGACGGTGAGATCATCTGCGAGAGCCTCACCGGCCGTCTCCAGGTGCCGGCCACAGACCAGCAGCCGGTAGTCCTCGCCGCCGGCCAGCGATGCCACCACCGGATCCTGCCCCAGCGCGTCGAAGATGAGCCTGGCGGCCGGCGCCACCGGCACCCGTGCCGCGTCGATGCGCGCCCCGCATCCGGATGCCTCGCAGAGCCGGGCCAGATCCCGCGACAGCCCATCGCTCAGATCGACCCCCGCGCTGACGGCGCCGGGGAGTCTCGTCCCCAGGTCGACCTCGGGCTCCGGTTCGAGATGGGCTCTCAGGGCCTGGCCGGCCAGCACCGGATCGATGAGACGGGTGCCTCCTCTTGTCGGGGGCCTCGGCCCCTCGTCGGTCCAGCGCCAGCCATCCTCGAGAAGAGCCAGACCCGCCGCGGCCCCGCCCAGTGAACCGCTGACCGCGATGGCATCTCCCGGCTGCCCACCCACCCGGCGCACGGCGGTCTGCTCCCGGCCGATCCGGCCAATGGCGCTGACGCCGACATGCAACCGGGGACTGACGACGGTGTCCCCGCCTGCGAGGCCGACCCCATGTCTCGAGGCGAGCTGCGCCAGGCCGTCCGCCAGGGCATCCAGGTCGGCCACCGGCCAGGCGGCGGGAAGCCCCAGGTCGAGAAGAAACAGCTCCGGAGTCGCTCCCATGGCCGCCAGGTCCGAGAGGCTCACCGCCAGAACCTTGTGACCGAGCGAGCGGGCGGGCATCCAGCACCGGCGAAAGTGCACATCCTCGATGAGGACATCCGTGGTGAAAACCAGACGATCCCCGGCGCCGAAGACCGCCACCGCCCCGTCGTCACCGATCCCGCACTCCAGGCGTCCATGGGGATCCATCCTGCCCACGCGGTCGGCAAGGCGCTGGATGATGCCGCTCTCGCCTAGCCGCCCGACGGTCATGGTTCGTCGGAGCCCCGCGTTCTCATGGCGCGTGTGCTGCGCTTGCGAACCGGGCTCGCCACCGCCGCGCGACCGCCTCGCCGCCGGGGCGACCCGGCGATTCGTGTTGTCTTCCTCGAGAGCGGCAGCAGCGCCACGTCGAGCACCTGGCTCACATCACTCACGAAGATGATGTCGAGATCGGGACGCAGCGACACCGGGATCTCCTCGATGTGTGCCCGGTTCGCGGCGGGCAGGAGGACGGCCTTCATGGACATCCGGCGCGCCGCAAGGACCTTCTCCTTGATGCCACCGACCGGCATGACGTGGCCACGCAAGGTGATCTCGCCGGTCATCGCCAGATCGTGCCGGATGCGTCGCCCGGTCAGGGCGCTGATCAGGGCCGTGGCCATGGTGATTCCGGCTGAAGGCCCATCCTTCGGAATGGCCCCCTCCGGCACATGGATATGGATGTCCTGCCGGGCGAAGTCGTCATCACTCAGACCGAGCGACGCCGCCCTGGACCGCGCGTAGGAGAGCGCGGCCCGGGCCGATTCCTGCATGACGTCGCCGAGGTGACCGGTGAGGATCAGCCGCCCTTTGCCGGCCATCGTGGACGCTTCCACGAACAGGACCGCACCCCCGCTGGGGGTCCACGCCAGCCCGACGACCACGCCGACACGGTCCTCGGTGAGCAGTTCCTCCGGAATTGCCGGTGGCACGCCGAGAAGTTTTCTGGCCCGGGTCTCGGTGATGCGCGTGCACCCCTTGGCACCCTCGGCGATGCGGCGTGCGACCTTGCGACAGATTCTCGACACCTGCTGCTCGAGCCGGCGCAAGCCGGCTTCTCTCGTGTAGCCGGAGATCACGCGCCGCAGCGCCTTGTCATCGAAGGTGATCTTGCGCGGCGTCAAGCCGTTCTCCTTGACCTGACGGGGAACGATGTGTTGCCGCGCGATCTCGAGCTTCTCCTCCTCGGTGTAACCGGAGAGCTCGATCAGTTCCATGCGGTCACGGAAAGCCGGGTGTACCGGCTCGATCATGTTCGCCGTAGCAAGAAACATGATGCGCGACAGGTCCACCGGTATTCCCATGTAATGGTCCCGGAACGCATGGTTCTGCTCGGGATCGAGTACCTCGAGCAGGGCGGCCGCCGGGTCTCCGCGGTGATCCGCACCGATCTTGTCGATCTCGTCCAGCAGGAGAACGGGGTTGCTCGTGCCGGCCTGGTGGAGTCCCTGGACGATGCGGCCGGGCATCGCACCGATGTAGGTCCGGCGATGGCCGCGGATCTCCGCCTCGTCACGCACGCCCCCCAGGGAGATGCGCACGAACTTCCGACCGAGGGTCCGGGCGATCGATCGACCCAGCGATGTCTTGCCCACGCCAGGCGGTCCGACGAAACAGAGCACCGGACCGCGCATCTTCGGGTTGAGCTGACGCACCGCCAGAAACTCGAGAATACGCTCCTTGACCGCTTCCAGGCCGTAGTGGTCCTCGTCCAGAACCCGGGACGCCGCGCCGATGTCGAGGTTGTCGTCGGTGGTCGTGAGCCACGGGAACTCGATGAGCCAGTCGAGATACGAGCGCACCATTGCCGTCTCGCCACTCTCCGGATTCATCCGCTCGAGCTTGCGGATCTGCGTCTCGACCTCCTTGATCACGTTGTCGGGCAGATCGGCCTCCCGGGCTTTCGTCCGGATCGTGGAGATCTCATCCGACCATTCGTTCCCCTCGCCGAGTTCCAGCTGGATCGCTTTCAACTGCTGCCTGAGAAAGAACTCTCGCTGGGAACGGTCCATCTCCTCGCGGGCGACCGTGTTGATCTCCTGCTGCATGGTCAGGAGCTGCAGCTCGCGCGACAGGAAGCTGTTCACCTTGCGCAGGCGTTCCAGTGGCTTCGTGGAGGTCAAGACGTCCTGCGCGTCGCTGATGTTGAGATCCAGATTCGACGCCACCAGATCGGCGAGGCGCCCGGGATCCTCCAGGTTGCTGGCGATCACCATCACTTCCGAGGAGATCGACTTTCCCATCTCGGAAGCATTCTCCATCGCCTTCTTCACCGACCGCATCAGGGCCTGCTGCTCAAGGTCCGGCTCACCAGCCGGCTTCTCGACGATCCGCCGGATCGATGCCTCGAGATAGGGGAGCCCCTTGCCGAAGGAATGGACCTGGGCACGGGCCACTCCCTGCACGAGAACCCGCACTCTCTCGTCGGGAAGTTTCAGCAGCCGCATGATCACGGCGACCGTTCCCACGCGGTACAGGTCGCGCGGCTTCGGCTCATCGATCGCGGCATCCTTCTGGGAGAGAAGAAGAATCATTCTGTTGGCCGTCAGCGCATGATCGACGGCGTTGATCGAGATATCGCGGGCAATCGACAGCGGCATGATGATGAACGGGTAGATCACCACGTCGCGCAGCGGCAGAACCGGGAGCCGGTTCGGGATCTCGATGTGCTCGTCGGACATCTCGGCTGGGTCGTCCGGCATGCGTCTACTCCGTCTCGATGGGGATGGGAATGGCCTCGCCGCGCCGATTGGCGACACGAGGGAAGGTCACGGTCAGCAGACCCTCGCGGAGGATCGCCTTCGCGTGATGGGTGTTGACGGGCTGCGGCAGCAGAATGGTTCGTGAGAAGCGCCCGTGGCCGCGTTCGAGGCACTGGTAACGCGCGCCGTCGACGGTCGCCGCACGCGGTTTCTCCCCGCTGACGATCAGTTGCCCGCGGCCCACGGCAAGTTGCACGTTGTCCGGTCCGACACCCGGTAGATCCACCATGACCACGATATCGTCCCCGGTCTGGATGACATCCGAGCCCGGAGTCCATCCGGAAGCCGCCTTGACCGACTCCTCCGGCGAGACCTCGAGAAAAGACTCGAAGATCTTGTTCACCTCGTTCTGCAGGCGCGCCATCTCGACGAATGGTCCGAATACCTTCAACGTTGCCTCCTCCCGCCGGCCGATCAAATGTCCCGGGCGTGTCTGTTCAGCGGTCCTCGGGACCGGATTTTTCCTTCTCCAGAAGGCCCTTCAATTCCAGCATGAACTGATTGACGTCCTCAAAGCGCCGGTAGACCGACGCGAAGCGCACGTACGCCACCTGGTCGATCTCTCGCAGGCGGTTCATCACCTGCTCTCCGATGCGAGCCGTCTCGATCTCACGGCTGGGCGCCTCGTGCATGAGGGCCTCGACCGAGTTCACGATGTCATCGAGCACCTCCATCCCCACCGAACGTTTTTCCACCGCCTTGACCAGTCCCGACATCAGCTTGGCCCGCTCGAACACCTCCCGGCTGCCGTCGCGCTTGATCACCATGAACGGGATGTCCTCGATCCGTTCGTACGACGTGAATCGCTTGTTGCACGCGAGACACTCCCGCCGGCGCCGGATCACGGCTCCCGCCTTTCCTTCGCGGGAATCCACCACCCGGTCCTGGGTCCGGGAGCAGAAGGGACATTTCACGTGCGCGGCCTCTCGATGCCGAGGGCGGCACCGCCGGCCACCCGGGGTTCTTCCTCCGCCGGCATGGCGCTCCGGCCCGGCTCGCCCGGCTGCTCGCCATCCGCCTCGGAGGGGGCGCCGTGCCCGGAGGCACCGGCGTGGCTCTCCGGCCGCGACCGCACGAGCTCCCGCACCGAGACGCCGTCGCGGGCGATCACCCAGCTCCCCAGGAGGATCGCCGGCAGGACCGACACGAGATGCAGGACGAGAATCGATGTGACGGCAACGGTCTGGCCGACCCCGAGGACCTGGACCAGTGCAAACCGCCCGGCGGCGTGATAGCCACCCACCCCGCCGGGCAAGGGCATGGCGATGCCGAGCGCCAGGAACGGGATCACCACGAACGACGCCACGTAGGGCAGGTCGATCCCAAAGGCACGGACGCCACAGAAGACCTGGGCGCAGAGGACCAGCCAGATGACGATCGATTGCAGACCGGCCCCCGCCAGTCCGCGGCCGCTCTCCAGCACACCCAGACCATCCATGATCCCGTGGGTCCACCGGGCCAGGCCACCGCGGTAGATCTGCGCATCCTCCGGCCGGATGCCCTTCTTGCGACGTCGGCGGGCCAGAAGAGCCAGGATGCCGAAGACGGCCACGATGACGCCTCCGGCGATGACTCCACGGGTTCGCATCGGGCCATGAAAGCCGGGCGCCAGGGCACCGGGTCCCGACACAGGACCCATCAGGAAGTACGACACCAGCAGGACCGCGATGGCCCCGGCGTCGAGCAGGCGATCCAGCCCGACGGTCATCAAGGTCCCCGCGAAGGGCAGGCGTTCGCGCCGGGCCAGGTAGGCAGGACGCACGATCTCCCCCACTCGGGTCACGAGGAAGGTCACGGCATAACCGGCCAGCACGGCATCCAGCAGGGATCGATACGGAACATGCGGCCGGATCGGCGTCATCAGCAACCTCCACCGCCAGGCCCGGAGAGCGTAATGGGCCAGCGTGAAGAACAGAGCGCCGGCCATCCACCACCCGTTCATCTGCCGCAAGGCCGCGATGACCCCGGCGGCGTCCACCTGGCCGAAGAACCAGGCGAGCAGTCCAGCCGCGACCGCCAGGATGGCTGTCACCTTCACGATCTGTTTCACGGTGGCCACTCTCGTCCCGTCTGGCGCGAAACGCCGGAATCCGCCCCTGGAGCAGAGCCATCTTACGGTCTGATCTGTCCCCCTGCAAGGCAAGCCGTGTCGGTCAAGTTACTGACCATCCGGGGCTTGTCGCGCCGCGGGTCGATGGGTCACGCGGTCTTCGACCGACCGGATCGCTCAGCGGCGCGGGGCCGAGGCCGGCCCGACATGGGAATCGATCTCCTGGAGAATCTCGCGGAGATGGACGCTGGCATCGGCGACACGGCGGGCGCAGGTTTCGCCCTCGTGGCTGCTGGCTCTCAGGGACCCCAGCGCATCGGCAATCCGGTCGCTCTCGGTGTCCTGCTGCATGGTCGCCTGGTGGATCGTGGCGACATTGTCCGTGACCGAACGGATCGCCTCGGTGATCAGGCCTCCGCCCTTCGCCTGCTCGACGGTGGCCCGCCGCACCTGCTCGGTCAGTTCGCGCATTCTCTCCACGGTCGTCGTGATCGAGTCCGACTGCGCCGTCTGTTCCGCCGTGATGGCCGAGAGCTGCGCAACCATGTCCTCGACCCGCCCCACGGCCTCGACCACGATGTGCGTGCCCTGCACCTGTTCCTGCGTGGTCTGGGAGATCTCCGCCGCCATCCGTGATGACTCGCGTGCCGAGGCGAGAATCTTGGCCAGCGCCTCGCCGGCACGCTCGGCCAGCGCGACTCCATCCTCGACATGGCGGGAGCCGTCCTCGATTCCCTGGCGAGCCCGGGTGGTTTCCTCCTGGAAGAATCCGATCAGCGCCCCGATCTCCCGTGTGGAACTGGCCGTCCGTTCCGCCAGCCCCCGGATCTCGTCCGCCACCACGGCGAATCCCTTGCCGTGCTCACCTGCCTGGGCGGCGATGATCGCGGCGTTGAGCGCCAGCAGGTTGGTCTGCTCGGCGACATCGTCGATGACACTGAGGATGCCGCCGATCTCCTCGCTCCGGCGACCGAGATCATTGATGGCCTCGCCCGCACCGGAAACCGCGCTCCGGATTCGCACCATGCCCTCGATGGTCGATTCGACGGCGGCCTTTCCTTCCTCCGCGTTCGCCGCAACCCGCTTGGAGTGTTGATCGCTGTCGGCCGTGCGCGACTCGACCTGGCGAATGGCGCCGGTCACCTGCTCCATGGTCCCGGATGTCTCCGAGACGAACTTCCTCAGTCGTTCGACGTTCGCATCGATTCCCTGGATGGTCGTCACGAGTGACGTCGTGGAACCGGCCGTCTCGTTCACCGCAGTCGCCACGCCACCGATGTGATGAGCGATCTCCTCGATGGTCGCCACCATCTCGAACACCGATGAGCTGGTCTCCTCCGTGGACGTGGAGAGGTGCTCGATGGAATCTCCGACGTTGCGGATCCAGGCGGACATCTCGGTCGCCGCCTCGTCGAGGAGGTTGGTCTGGCTGGCCGCGTCCTGCCCCCCCCTTGCCAGGCTGCTCGCTTCCTCGGAGAGAACGGTGTGCAGCTTGGCGATGGAGTCCCGGACGCGCCGGAGGCAGTAGTTGACATCCTTCTCGTCGCGGGCGACACGCCTCGCCGCGTCGTCCGCCACGCGAACCCGCCGCTGGCGGTCCCGGCGGCGCAGGGTCAGCATCACACCCGCGACCGCGATGGCCCCGGCAGCCCACCCCAGGAAGGTCGCCGGACCGCCGGCGAGCGACCACGCCACACCCTCGAGGCCGGCGCTAACGAGAACGGACGCCATGACGGCCGGTTCGAACCAGAGCGATCGTGACGGCGGATGATTCAAGAAACGCCTCTGTCCGCCACGCTGGCGGAGGGATCCGGGGCGAACATAGGGTCGCCACGTCAGGCGATCAAGTGGCACCGTCCCGGCGCGCTGGAGGCTCGGCACGGACCCGGACGGTGGGTGAGGAAGGAAGAAGAACCGCTCCCGCCGGCAGTCCTCGCCCCTTCCGGACATGCTTCACCTGTGTCCAGCGAACCACTGCGTCAACACCCGCCGGTGCCTTGCTGAAGTGTGCCGCGATGGCGGCGGCGCGACGGAGAATCCCTTCCGGGAGTTCTGCGCGACGCGCGGCATTCGGCACGACGACATGAGCCCCGGGGTAGTCGGCCGCATGCAGCCAGAAGTCGTGGGGGCGCGCGATCTTGAACGTCAGGTAGTCGTTCACCCTCCCATCCGCGCCGACCAGGATCTCCCATCCGTCCGCGAGCGGGTAGCGGCGGATGCGCCGCTCGCGAGGATCGAGGGTCCGCTTCCCGCGTCGAGGTCGGCGATCCTGCCGGCGGCTCGGTCGCGGCGAGGTCCGTCGGACCGGCACCAGGCGCTCCAGATCATCGGCGATTCTGTCCAGGTCCGCGTCGTCCTGCGCCTCCTGAAAGCTCAGGTCCAGCTCGGCGATCTGCTTCTGCTTGCTCTCCACATCCCGGCGCTTGTTCGCGGCGGCCACCCGGCACCTCTCCATCCGCGCGGCCCGCCGGAAACGGCGCCGGGCATTCTCCGCATCACTGGCCGCCGGATCGATCGACACGGTCAGCAGGGCTCCCGAGACGTCGTACGGGTCCGGCACGATGAGGCGATCGCCGTCTCGCCGGGCCACACGGAGTCCGGCCAGGATCGCCTCGGCTTCATGTCGGAGACGTGGTGCACTCCGGCTGGCTTGCTGTTCCCGCTCCACCGCCCGGGCCAGGCGGTTCAGGCGGCCGGCGGCGGCTTTCAACCGGCTCGCGAGTCGAAGTCGCCGGTCCCGTCGCGCCTCATGCCGCTCCAGCAGGAACTCCCGGCGAAGAAACGCGTCACCCAGTGACGAGAACGGCCAGAACGCAGCATCGTCCTCTTCCGGCCCGTGAAGCCGGACACGAACCTCATCCGGCTCCCGGTCCTCCGGCCGGGCCCCGACGCGGCCCCCGCCCAGTCCGGGCCGGCTTGCCACGTCATCCGCGACGCCGACCCATCTCCCCGCCGGACGGGCCTGTCCGCTCGCGGATGTGGGAGGTTGCCAGATCCGGCCCGGGCCGAGTCCCCCGCCGGGTCGTCCGGCCTTCCGCAGACGCCCGGCGATCCGCCCGTCCGCATCGGTCCAGAACAGGTTCGACCCGCCCCCGAGAACCTCGAGAATGAGGCGGAGATCATCACCGATGTCGACCCGGACGATGCGCTCGCCGTCGAGCAGCCGGAGGCGACGCACGGTACGACCGAGGAGGGCGGGCCGCAGTTGCCCCACCACCGGGTCATGCGGACCCGACACGGCCCTCAGCCGGAGAGATGTGGCGGCAAATCGGGGACGCGGCGGTCCTGGTGCGACGTCCAGGGCCAGGTCCCGGGAACCGGAGAAGAGCAGGGCGAGTCCGTGGCCCGGCCGGCAGAGAACCGTGGCGATGGTCTTGCCGACGACCCGCCGCGCCGCCTCGGCGGTCAGGCCGCTCAGCAGTTCGGCGTGCACCTGGGCGGAATCAATGTGACAGGGCGCTCTTGATCGAGACGTTGACCGCCTTGTCCAGCTTCTTCTCGATGTCGTCTTCTTTTCGGGAAGAAACCATCGCCACCTCGCTGACGATGAGATAGCGGGCGCGGTCCAGCATCTTGCGCTCGCGGTACGAGAGCGGCTTGGTCTGGGACAGGAGCATCAGATTCTTGTACACGGAGGCCACCTCGACGATGCTCCCGGTGCGCATCTTGTCCGAATTCTCCTGATATCGTCCCTTCCAGTCGCCGTAGGTATCGATCGAGCCATCCTTGAGGACCCGGAACAGGCGGTCCACCTCCCTCTTGGAGGCGATCCGTCTCAGGCCGACCTCTTCGATGTTCCCGACCGGGACCATCACGGTGGAGTCATTGGCCAGAATCCGCAGGCTGTAGAACGACTGCTTGGTCTCCCCGATCTCCCGGTCGGCGATCTGCTCGATGACACCGATGCCGTGGTTGGGGTATATGACCTTGTCGCCTTTCTTGAATTGCAACGCCATGGACGCAGACCTCTCGTGCCGCCCGGAATGGACGAGATCAACGTAGATTATAGCACACACAGCAGATCCGCCCCGAGGCCGGCCGCGCGGGACGGCCTCCCGGTAACGCGCTACACTCCCGCGTGCCCGGCCGGAGTGGCGGAATTGGTAGACGCAGGGGACTCAAAATCCCCCGGGGGCGACCCTGTGCCGGTTCGAGTCCGGCCTCCGGTACCAGTTGCCGGGCGTGGTCTTGAAATCCGTCTGCATTCAGGATAAAAACGCTGGTCCACTCGCTGGTCATGGTGCTCACCGCGACGACTACGGCAACGCACGGTTCGGCCAGAGAATCCTTCCGGAATCAGGAGATATTCGCATGATGAAGCGTTTCGTCTGTTCGGCCTCGGTCCCCGTCCTCCTCTTCGCCGCAGCATGCGGCGGTGGTGATTCCTCCACGCCGACGCCCGCCCCGGCCCCGGCGCCCGGCGCCGGCACGGCTCCTGCGGCAGAAAAGTCCCCCGCGGCCGGAACCGCGACAGGCAACGGCGAGATCAAGGGCTCCATCGCGTTCGAGGGGGAGGCGCCAAAGCGCAAGAAGATCTCGATGGGCGCCGACCCGATCTGCCAGGCGGCGCACACGGAGCCGGTCTTCGACGACTCGGTGATCGTCAACGACAACGGCACGTTGAAGGACGTGTTCATCTACGTGAAAGCCGGGCTGGCGGGCGGCGCGTACGACGTCCCCACCGAGGACGCCATCTTCGACCAGCACGGCTGCCACTACGCGCCGCATGTCATGGGCGTGCAGGCCGGCCAGAAGATTAAGATCTTGAACAGTGACAGCACGCTTCACAATGTTCACGCCCTCCCGACCAACAATCCCCAGTTCAATATCGCCATGCCGAAGTTCCTGAAGGAGAAGGAGGTCTCCTTCGAGAATCCCGAGGTGATGATCCGGGTCAAGTGTGAGGTGCATCCCTGGATGGGAGCCTGGATCGGCGTTCTCGATCACCCCTTCTTCAACGTCAGCGATGACACCGGCGCCTTCTCCCTCTCCGGGCTGCCGGCCGGGGATTACACCATCGAGGCCTGGCACGAGAAGTACGGCCAGTTGACCCAGCAGGTGTCACTCGGTGACGGCGAGGTCAAGGAACTGAACTTCACATTCAAGGCGAACTGAAGCGGACCGGTCTGGCCCGTACACGCGGCTCACGGACGATCATGTTCACCAGCATCGCCTCCATCAGTCTGCTCGTGGGCCTGTGCGTCTTCGGCGCGGCGCTGATCTATGTGGCGATGGTCCTCGTCTCCGACATCCGTCGGAGGAGACTGCCGGTCTCGAACTGGCTCATCCAGGCTGCCTGGACGGCCGTGCCCGTGCTGGTGGTGGCCGGCGTGGTTCTGTGCGCCTGGGTGACGTCCGGGAGTGCCCGGTGACCACGGGCTGCCGATGGCTCCATAGGCTGGCCATGGCAACGCTGGCCGCCACGGTCTTCCTGGTGTTCGCCGGCGGCATGGTGACATCGACCGGAAGCGGCCTGGCGGTTCCCGACTGGCCACTGTCCTATGGCACGCTGTTTCCACCGATGGTGGGTGGAATCTTCTACGAACACGGTCATCGTCTGGTGGCCGGCACGGTGGCGCTCCTGACCGCGGGGCTGGCCCTGCTCGCCTGGCGGGTGGAACCGAGGCGTTGGGTCCGCCGCATCGCTCTGGGCGCCATGGCCACCGTGCTGGTCCAGGCCGGGCTCGGCGGCCTGACGGTGATCTTCCTGCTGCCGGTGGCCGTCTCCGTCGCCCATACCGCCGTGGCAAACCTGTTCTTCTGCAGCATCGTCGCGCTGGCGCTGGTGACCGGTCCGGGGTGGCGGAATGCTCAGCCGGCTACCCAGCGGCCCGGCGCCGGGCGACTCTGGCTCTTCACGACGGTGACCGTCTACGTCCAGGTTCTCCTCGGGGCCCTGATGCGGCACAGCGGCGCGGGGCTGGCCATTCCCGATTTCCCCCTGGCGTTCGGCCGGCTCCTTCCGCCGTTCACCACGTGGCCCGTCATGATCCATTTTGCCCATCGCGTGGGTGCTCTCGCCGTGCTGCTCACGGCCGCTGTCGCGATCGTCGGCACGCACCGCCGACACGGCGACACGGTGGCCATGACACCACCCGCGGTATCCCTCGCCTTGCTTCTGCCGGTCCAGGTCCTCCTCGGCGCTCTCACCATCTGGAGCGCGAAGAATCCACTGTTGACATCCGTTCATGTCGTCGTGGGCACCACCGTTCTCGGGGTCTGTCTGTGGGCAACCCTGGTCGCATTCCGCGCCGCCGGCCACGCGCAGCCCGGACAGCAGATCCTGTCGCCGCATGCGCCGCTCCCCCAGAGGGCGACATGAACGTGGAGGTCATCCGGTGGCCGGTGATGCTCTCCCGCGTCAGCGATCACGTGGAGCTGACGAAACCGAGGATCACGCTGATGATCCTCTTCACCGTGTTCCTCGGCTATTCTCTGGGAGCCGGAACCGCTGTCGGGTGGAGCTTGCTGCCGACATTGATCGGCACCGCCCTCATCACATCCGGGACGGGTGCCTGGAATCAGTACCTGGAACGTGATCTGGACGGCCGCATGAGTCGGACCCGTCACCGTCCTCTGCCACGCGGGAGCGTCGCACCGGGCGGGGCGCTGGCGTTCAGTCTCCTCCTCTGTGGGTCCGGCGGTCTCATCCTTCTGACCTGGGTCAACACGCTCACGGCCGCGCTCGCCGGGGCCACGACGCTGCTCTACGTTCTCGCGTACACGCCGCTGAAATCGCGCTCCTCGCTGGCCACACTCATCGGTGCCGTGCCCGGAGCGTTGCCGCCCGTCGGGGGCTGGGCTGCCGCCACCGGTCGCCTCGGACCCGAAGCGGCGACACTCTTTGCCATTCTCTTCCTGTGGCAGGTCCCCCATTTCCTGGCCATCGGCTGGCTGCACCGGGAGGATTATGCCGCCGCCGGGATGCGGATGCTCCCGGTCCCGGACCCGGACGGCCGCGCCACCGGGCGACAGGTGCTGCTCGCCGGTCTGGCGCTCCTGCCCGTGAGCTTCGTTCCCACCGCCTTCGGCTTCGGAGGCCCGCTCTGCTTCCTCGTCGCTCTGGTCGTGGGCGGACTTTACGCCGCAGCGGGACTGGCCTTCGTCGTCGAACGAAACGATCGCCGGGCTCGTCAACTCCTCATGGCCTCGATACTCTACATTCCCCTTCTCGGTGCCGGCCTCATCCTGGACCGTTTCGGTGGCTGGTGAGCCGCCAACCCGCCACGGCGCCTGCGCGACCGGACATGCCCGACATGTCCGCTGATCGCCCCGTCTGTATCGTGGACCTGACACGTCGCTTTCGCCAGCGAACGGCGCTGGATGCCCTCTGCCTCGACATCAACGCAGGCGAGCTGTTCGGTTTCCTGGGACCCAACGGTTCCGGCAAGTCGACACTGTTTCGCATCCTGGCCACGCTTCTCCCTCCGTCGAGTGGGTCCGCATCGATCTGGGGTCTTGATGTCGTCTCCGATGCCGAGGCCATTCGTCACCGTCTCGGGGTCGTCTTCCAGTCGCCGGCGCTGGATGACATGCTGACCGTCCGGGAAAACCTGATGCACCAGGGGCATCTGTATGGCCGGCATGGACAGACCCTCCGCCGACGGGTCCAGGACCTGATGGAGCGATTTCATGTGGCCGACCGGCGTGACGATCGCGTCGGCACGCTGTCCGGCGGCCTGCAACGTCGAGTGGACCTGGCCCGCGGCATTCTCCACGAACCGGATGTCCTGCTGCTGGATGAACCGTCCACGGGTCTCGATCCGGGCGCCCGCCGGGATCTGTGGAACGAGCTGGCACATCTGAGACAGGAGACCGGCCTGACGATCCTGGTCACGACGCACCTGATGGCCGAGGGAGAGCGGTGCGACCGCGTCGCCATCCTCGATCAGGGACACCTCGTCGCCCTGGCGCCGCCGGCAACCCTGAGACAGGAACTCGGCGGCAGCGTCGTCATCGTGCGGACGACCAACCCGGAAGAATTCCGCCGGCAGGTCCGGACCCGCTTCGACCTCGAGGCCCGTGTGCTCGACGGCTCCGTCCGGATCGAACACACCGACGGCCACGGTCTGGTGCCCCGCCTGGCCGCCGCTTTCCCCGAACAGATCACGTCGCTGACGGTGCAGGCCCCGACACTCGAGGATGTCTTCGCCCATCGCACCGGACGCACGTTCGACGCCGCCGCGAGCGACCTTCCGGGATGACGGCACCACCCACAAGAAGGCGGGTCGGCTGGGTCCGGCCCACGGTGACCCTTCTCGATCGGGAGGTACGTCGTTTTCTCCGGCAACGGAGCCGCGTGTTCGGCGCACTCGGCCAGCCGATCCTGTTCTGGCTCCTCCTGAGTGCCGGCCTCAATGCCTCGTTCCGGCCGGCCGGCGCGGCAGACGGCACGAACTCACTCACCTGGTTCTTCCCGGGCATCATCATCATGGTGCTCCTGTTCACCGCGATCTTCTCGACCATCTCGATCATCGAGGATCGCCGGGAAGGGTTCCTGCAATCGGTGCTGGTGGCTCCGTCGCCCCGGACCGCGCTGGTGCTGGGCAAGATTCTCGGTGGCACGCTGCTCGCCGCCGGACAGGGTGCTCTCCTGCTGGCCGCCGCACCGTTCATCGGAATCTCCGTGACCGTTCCCTCGCTGGCCCTGGCACTGGTCGTTCTCTTGGCCGTGGCGTTTGCACTCACCGGGCTCGGTGTCTGCATCGCGTGGCCGATGGAATCGACCCAGGGGTTCCACATGATCATGAATGTGTTCCTGCTGCCGATGTGGCTGCTCTCGGGGAGCTTCTTCCCCCTCGACGGCGCCCCCATCTGGATGCGTATCGCGATGCAGATCAACCCCTTGACCTACGGCGTGGCTGCCCTGCGCCGCGTGCTGGCGCCCGCGGCGCTGGCACCCGGTTCTCCGGTACCAGGGCTGGCACTCTCCCTCGCCGTCACCGCCGCCTTCTGCTCTGCGGCGTTCGCGGCGGCCTGGACGATGGTTCGCTTCCGGGGAACCCCTGGAACTCGATGATCGTTTCCGTGGCGAGCCTGCCGTTGATCGACGCGTGCCTCAACGCCACCAGCGCCATCCTGCTTCTCGCCGGCCGGCGCTTCATCCGGCAGGGGCACATCGCCGCTCACCGCGCCTGCATGATCTCCGCGGTGGTCACGTCAACGGCGTTTCTGGCCTGCTATCTCACCTATCATGCCCTGGAAGGCTCGACGGCATTCACCGGGACCGGGTGGACCCGGCCGGCCTACTTCACACTGCTCATCTCCCACACACTGCTGGCCGCCGCGGTCCCGCCGCTCGTCCTGTGGACGCTGGTGCGGGCCGTCCGCCGCCGTTTCGCCGCCCATCGTGCCCTGGCCCGCTGGACATTCCCGATCTGGCTGTACGTGTCGGTCACGGGCGTCACGATATACCTGGCGCTCTACACCTTCGGCGGCAACGCCGGCTGAGGCGTCGAGACCCTTTCCGTGCGCCGCGCCACGTCCCATACGTTCCTCGCCACTCAGGTCGGGCAGCTCCTGCTCGTGTCACGCGACGGTCTGCTGGCGCGCATCGAATTCGAACGCGGCCGCCATGCTCACGGTGTGCCCGCCGGATCCCTCCGCGACGACGCCGGATTCGACCCCATCGCGGCACAGATCTCGGAGTATCTGGCCGGTGAACGGCAAGGATTCGACGTCCCCATGGACCCCGGGGGAACGGCGTTCCAGAGGGAGGTGTGGAGTGCCCTGCGCCGGATCCCTTACGGCACGACCTGTTCGTACTCCGACATCGCCCGGCAGATCGGTCGTCCGGCGGCCGTGCGAGCCGTGGGCGCCGCCAACGGACTCAACCCCCTGCCCATCGTCATCCCGTGCCATCGCGTGGTCGGCAAGAACGGCGGCCTGACCGGATTCGGGGGCGGACTGGCGACCAAGCGCTGGCTTCTGGAGCTCGAGGGAGCCCTGGGGCAGGAAACACCCCGGCTCGCCCTGTGACTCACCCGGCTCCAGCCGGGATCCGGTGGTCCTCCGCCGGCCAGGCGGATCCGTGAACGACATCCTCGATGCCGCCGGCGAAGCGCTCCGGTTGATCGCCTCGCTCGATCCCCACCTCGTGGAGATCGTCTGCCTGTCGCTGCGCGTCAGCCTCGCGGCCGTGGTGATCTCGTCCCTGCTCGGCCTGCCGCTTGGCGGCATCCTCGCCGTTGCCCGGTTTCCAGGCCGGAGTGTGGCTGCCGTCGTCCTGAACGGGCTGATGGGAACGCCGCCGGTGGTGGTGGGACTGGTCGTCTACCTCCTCGTTTCCCGGTCCGGCCCGCTCGGCGTGCTCGGCCTCCTGTTCTCGCCGGCCGCGATGATTCTCGCCCAGTCGATTCTCGCCCTTCCCATCGTGGCCTCACTGTCCCGCCAGGTCGTCGCCGACCTCTGGGAGGATTACGGCGAGCAACTTCGCTCCCTGGGGGCGCGCACCGACCAGTCGGTGCGCACCCTCCTGTGGGATGCCCGCGTCAGCCTGGCCACAGCCGGTCTGGCCGGCTTCGGACGGGCCATCGGGGAGGTCGGCGCCGTCATGATCGTCGGCGGCAACATCGACCATGCGACACGCGTGATGACCTCGGCCATCGCCCTGGAGACCAGCAAGGGCGACTTCGCTCTTGCCCTCGGCCTCGGCATCATCCTGCTGGTCCTGGCCATCGGGGTCAACGCCGCAGCCTACGGGATCGCCGCCGCCGGGCGACACGCCCATCTTGGCCCGGCCGCCGGACGGCGGACCGCATGATCCGCGCGACTCACCCGTCGATCCTCCCGCTGTCGGTGGAGCAGGTGTCATTCTCGATCGGGTCCCTGAGCCTGCTGCGCCGTCTCTCGTTCGAGGTGTTCGACGACCCGTGCACGATTGTTCTCGGACCGAACGGCGCCGGCAAGAGCCTGACCCTGCGGATCTGCCACGGACTCCTGCGACCGACCTCAGGGGCTGTCCGCTGGCGCGGAGCGGCGGGCCGCGACGCTCCGCGACACCAGGCGATGGTGTTCCAGCGACCGATCCTCCTGCGGCGATCCGCTCTCCGCAACGTCTGCTACGCGCTGGCGCTGCGTGGCGTCCCGCGGGCCGCCCGCGCCGACCAGGCCCACGCGGCACTGGCCGCGGCGGGTCTGGCTCCCCTCACACACCGCCCCGCCAGGGCCCTGTCCATCGGTGAGCAGCAACGCCTCGCCCTCGCCAGGGCCTGGGCAGTGAATCCCCAGGTCCTGTTCCTGGACGAACCGACGGCGAGCCTCGACCCGGCTGCCATGCACGCCATCGAGAAAGTGATCGTCGGGATCCAGCAATCGGGCACGCGGATCGTGATGACCACCCACGATCTCGGCCAGGCCCGCCGACTGGCCCATGCCGTGATCTTTCTCCACCACGGCAAGGTGCTCGAGCACGGGCCGGCGGCCCGCTTCTTCGCCTGTCCGCGAACCCCCGAGGCCCGCAGTTTCCTGGAGGGTAATCTCTCGTGGTGATCCGTTCCAGCAGATTCATCCCGGCAGCGGGAATCCTCGCTCTTGCTCTCGTTGCGGGATGTCGGCCGTCGCCTGGAGACCTCCCCCACCCGTTCATCACCGTGGCCTCGACCACCTCCGCCAGGAACTCGGGGCTGTTCGATGACCTTCTCCCGCGCTTCACCGATGCCACCGGTATCGAGGTTCGCGTCGTCGCCGTGGGAACCGGCCAGGCCATCCGTCTGGCGGAACGCGGCGATGCCGATGTGCTGCTCGTGCACCACCGGCCCTCGGAGGACCGCTTCATGGCCGAGGGTCACGGTGCCGAGCGGCGGGACCTCATGCACAATTCCTTCGTTCTCATCGGCGATCGCTCCGACCCGGCCCAGGTCGAAGGTCACGACATCATCGAGGCTCTGGTCCGTATCGCACGACAGAAGACGCTGTTCGTCTCCAGAGGAGACCAGAGCGGCACGCACCGCAAGGAACTCGCTCTCTGGGCCGAGGCAGACATCGACGCCCGCGCGGCCTCGGGGACGTGGTACCGGGAGGCCGGCGCCGGCATGGGCGCAACCCTCGGCATCACCGTCGGCCTTCATGCCTACACCTTGACCGATCGGGCAAGCTGGCTGAACTTCGATCACAAGGACAGACTCAGGATCCTCGTCACCGGCGATACGAGACTGTTCAATCCATACGGGGTCATTCTCGTCAATCCCGGGCGCCACCCGCACGTCAAGGCGGCCGAGGGCCGGCGGTTCCTCGACTGGCTCACCTCCCCGGAGGGTCAGTTGGCCATTGCCAACTACCGGATCCACGGCGAGCAGGTCTTCTTTCCCGACGCACCGGGCCGGGCTCCCGGCGACTGACGCGGTGCCCGCGCACATCCTGCCCGGCTCCGCCGTCGAGCGCGCTCCGGATCTCAGGCCGCGCGGGTGCGCGAGCCGATCGTGTAAAGACCCAGTGCGATGAGCGGGCCACGCGGCATGGTGCACACCCCATAAGGCCAGCACGTCCGCCCGCTTGGCGACCACGATGGGAACCGCCATGGAGATGCCGACCAGCGCCTCGCCTGTGATCAGCCCGGAGGCCAGAAGCATGCCACGCTGCTCGAATGCCGTCTCTGTCACATCGTCGAGGGGCTGGGCTCTCGTTCCGGATGACCGGCGCAGCGCGCGGCGAACCAGATGGGCCACCACGCCGCCGACCAGGATCGGCGTGCTGAGCTCGAACGGAAGATAGACGCCGACGGCAACGGCCAGCACCGGGGCCCGGAACCGCGCCCCGGTCCTCTCGAGATAGAGGTCGTACAGGATGATGGCGGTGCCCAGTCCCATGCCGAGAAAGACCATCATCCACGGCAGGCCTCCCGAGAAGACTCCCTCGGACACCGACGCCATCAGCGTGGCCTGCGGTGCGGTGAGAGACTGCGGGTGCTCCGCGGTCTGTGGCCCGATCCCGTAGGCCGCGAGGAGGAGATTCAGCACGGGGGCCATCACCAGGGCCGACGAGAGCGTGCCCACGATCAGCATCACCTGTTGCTTCCAGGGCGTGGCCCCGAGGAGATACCCGGTCTTCAGGTCGTGGAGGTTGTCCCCGGCGATGGCCGCCGCACAGGCCACGACCGCGCCGATCAGAATTGCCGCCGCCGGCCCACCGCCACCCTCGTTGCCGAACAGTCCCAGGATGAGCAGAGATGCGAACAGGATCGTCGCGATGGTCACGCCCGAGATCGGATTGTTCGATGACCCGACAAGGCCGGTCATGTAGCCCGACACCGCGGAGAAGAGGAATCCACCCACCACCATGATGACGGCCATGCTCAGGCTCATGCCGATGGACCCGACGAGCAGGTGGTAGAGAAAATAGAGAGGGACAACCGACACAACGATGGCTATGAGGACCCACTGCATCGGCATGTCGTGATCCGTCCGGATCGAGTCGGTGCCCTCGCCGGACCGCATTCGTCGGTACGCCGCCATGCCCGAACTCATGCCGGAGGTTACGCTCCCACCCATGCGGATCAGGGCCCACAAGCCTCCGACGACCATGGCTCCGACGCCGAGGTAGCGCGTCTGGGTCGACCAGAGATCGCCCGCGAACTCCACCGCGGTGACCCCGGTCGGCGCGCCTCCGTGCATGGCACTCAGGAGCGGAATCGCCACCCACCAGTTCAGCGCTCCTCCCAGGAACACCAGTATCGCGATGTTGAGGCCGACGATGTACCCGACGGCCACCAGCGCCGGCGAGAGATTGGTCCCGGCGTAGGCCAGCGTGCGCCGGCCCGCGACGAAGAACGCCCCCTCGGCCGTCTCGGACCAGAGACGCAGGCCGGTCTGGGCGAACTTGAACAGGGCCGCGACGAGGGCGGCCCCCGCCACCAGGCGGATGCCTTCCCCCCCCTTTTCACCGGTCTTCAGGACATCGGCGCACGCGACACCCTCGGGAAACTGCAGCCGGCGTTCCACGATCAACGCCCGGCGGAGCGGCACCGTGAACAGCACACCGAGAACCCCTCCGAAACCGGCGATCAGGGACGTCTGCACGAAGTCGAAGTTGCCCCACCGCCCGAGGAGCACCAGGGCGGGCAGCGTGAAGATCACGCCGGCTGCGAGCGCTTCGCCGGCACTCGCGCAGGTCTGGACGATGTTGTTCTCGAGGATGTTCGAGCGGCGGAACAGTCTCAGGACACCCATCGAGATGACGGCCGCGGGGATCGATGCCGACACGGTCATGCCGGCGAAGAGGCCGAGGTAGGCATTGGCCCCGGCAAGGACAGCGGCGAGGATGATGCCCAGCACCACCGCCTTGACGGTGATCTCCGGGAGCCGCGTCGTGGAGGGAATGAACGGGTCGTCTGTCGGCGCGCTCGATTCGGCCATCAATCACTCCCCCATCGGCGAGGCCCCATCATACTCGCGCCTCCTGCTCCGTCAACGCGCCCGTCGTGGGTTGCACCGGGAATGGACCGGCAAGGCACGCGGCAGACCGCAGGAAGTTCTCACGGGCGAGGCTTGTCATCGGGACCGAAGAGAGCGCCGTCCCAGTTCCGGGCCTTCCAGGTCGCGCCTGCCAGGATTCCGATCACGGCCAGCAGGGGAACAAGGAGCACCAGCACCGCCGCACCGAAAGTTCGGGTCACAGTCGCCGAATCGGCGGCGTTACCTGCCGAGGCGGAGCACATCACACACTGCGCAAGAGACGGCCCGCTCTCCATGAGAACGATGCAGACCGCCAGGGCAGCGGCACCAGGCCGGAGAGACGCGGCGATGATGCGTCGAGTCCATCCCCGGCCGGGCGATGCGCCGAAGAACACCCCCGCGCGCCGCCCGCCCGGTCCGGGGTCAGTGGGGCGCGTCGTCATCATGGGACACCTGGGGCGAGGGTGGAGGAATATCCCGGAACACGCCTTCGGTCCGGACTCGCACGCTGTCCGGGAAGATGATGTTCAGGAGGAGAATGGTGGCGAGGGTCACCGGAATCAGCGTCAGTGCCAGGCTTCGCTGCTCGAACCTGAGGTGCATGAAGTACGAGACGATGAGAATCGATTTGACGACACTCAGGCCCAGGAGGACGACCAGCATGATCAGGAGCGGGACATGGAAGTACGCGAGGACCACCTCGATGAGCGTCGCGGCCAGGAGCCAGCCCCAGACGAAGTACATCAACCGCATGCCGTTAGTCTCGCCGCTCATCGCTCAGTGCCCTCCACCCGTGCTGACCGACAGGAGATACACCATGGGAAAGACAAACATCCAGACCAGGTCGACGAAGTGCCAGTACAGCCCACTGACCTCCACGTCGATGGCGGCCACCTTGCCGCGCCCGAAGCGGAACGCGATGATGCCTAGATACCCGACCCCGGTCAGGACGTGGAACATGTGGAGACCGGTCAGCGTGAAGAACGTGCCACCGAACAGAGGGTCGCCCCACGGATTGGCCGTCAGGGACATCCCCTGGTGAATCAGCTCACGCCACTCGTTGGCATGGAGAACCACGAAGGTCAGACCGAAGAACATCGTCGCGAGGAGCCAGCGCACGGCCTTCTTCCGGTCCCCGGCGCCGGCGTGGTGAACGGCGAGAACCATCGTCAGGCTGCTGGACAGCAGGACGAAGGTCATCACCGTCGAGACGACGATCGACGGGAAGAAATCGAAGGGTCGCGGCCAGCTGTCACTGGAGAACCGCACGTAGCTGTAGCAGAACAGGGCCGCCGCGAAGGTGAGCGAGTCGGACACGATGAACAGCCACATGCCGAGCTTCTTGTTGTTGACGCCGTACGGGTTGGCCCCTCCGTTCCACGTGAGGGCTCCTGTCTGCATGCCTGATGCGTGTTCCACGCTCATCTCCACAGAATCATCAACAGGAACAGTCCAAGCCAGAGAATACCGAGAAAGTGCCAGATCACGCTGGCGGCACGCACCATCGACTCCCGCGACACGTCAATCCAGCCGGTCACCGGCCAGACCGAGGCCGCGATCAGGCCGGTGATCCCCAGGACGAGATGGACCGCGTGAATGGCACTGAGCACGTAGAAGAACGACCCATACGGTGTGTCGCCGACGCCAATCCCGGCATCGAGCAGCTGGCGCCAGGCGACGATCTGCCCGACGAGAAACATCGTTCCGATCGCTGCCGCGACCAGGATCCAGCCACGCATGCTCCGCCCTGCCCGCACACCGCGCCGCGCCCTCTCGAGAATGGCGCTGCTGACCAGAAGCATCGCCGTGTTCACCCAGAGAATGTCCGGAAGGGGTACCGGCACCCAGTCTCCACCACCCAGGCCGCGACGCACGATGTAGGCGCTGATCAGCGAGAGGAACAGCATCAGCGTGGGAACGAGGGCCGTCCAGGCGCCGATCATCACCACCGTCCCCTCGGGGAGGCGACGGCGCGCGCCGTCTCCGCCACCGCGGAAACTCAGAACATCACCACCGCCGAGCCGCCGGGTGGGAGGAACTTGCTTCCAGGTCGCGCGGGCCGTGGAGACCACTCGATCCCTCAGTGTCCCGCCGGCATGGCCGAGGGGTCATCCGTCTGCATGACGTAGTCCCGGGCCGCTCCCGGAACGGCGTACTCGTACGCCCCGTGGTGAACCTCGGGAATCTGGCCGGCAAAGTTGTCGTGGGGTGGCGGCGACGGGACGGTCCACTCGAGGGTCGTGCATTCCCAGGGATTCACCGGCGCCTTCTTGCCGCGGAAGAGACTCCAGAAGACATTGACAGCGAACAGGATCTGGGCACCGACGGTGATGATGGCGGCCCATGTGATGACCCGGTGGGTCGGGAGGGTTTCGGCCAGATACCTGTAGAGCGACGGGTCATAGTAGCGGCGCGGATGGCCTGCCATGCCCATGGAATGCATCGGCATGAAGATCGCGTAGACGCCCACGAGCGTGATGAAGAAATGAATCCTGGACAGCGTCTCGTTCATCATCCGACCGAACATCTTTGGAAACCAGAAGGTCGTGGCGGCAAACATCCCGAATATCGCCGCGACTCCCATGATCAGATGGAAGTGCCCGACAACGAAATAGGTGTCATGGAGAAAAAAGTCGACCGACGTCTGACCCAGGAAGATTCCTCCCAGACCACCTGACACGAAGAGAGAGACGAATCCGAGAGCGTAGAGCATCGGGGAATGGAAGCGGATCTTCGCCCCCCAGAGCGTGCCGAGCCAGTTGAAGGTCTTGATGGCGGACGGCACGCCGATGGTGAGTGTCACCACGCTGAACGCCACCGCGGTGTACGGGCTCATTCCACTCATGAACATGTGGTGTCCCCACACGAAGAAACCCAGCAAGCCGATGGCGAAGATGGCGTAGACCATGGCCCGGTAGCCGAAGATCGGCTTGCGGGAGAACGTCGCCAGGATCTGGCTGGCGGCTCCCATGCCGGGCAGGATGGCGATGTAGACCTCGGGATGGCCGAAGAACCAGAACATGTGCTGCCAGAGGATCGGCGAGCCGCCATGATGGTCGATCACCTGCCCGGCCACGACGAGACCGGTGGGCACGAAGAAGCTGGTGCCGCCGATGCGATCCATCAGGAGGAGAACGCCACCGCCGAGCAGCACGGGGAACGCGAGCAAGGAGATGATGGCGGTGGTGAACCATGCCCACACGGTGAGGGGCATTCTCATCAGGGTCATCCCCTTCGCCCGCAGGGCCAGCGTCGTCGCAATGAAGTTCAACGCTCCGAGGAGAGACGCGACGCAGAACAGGGCGATGCTGGCGATCCACAGGTTCATCCCGGCGCCCTGTCCGGGCCCCGCCACTTCACCGAGAGCGGAGAGGGGCGTGTAGGCCGTCCAGCCGCCCAGCGGGGCGCCTCCTTCCACGAAGAACGCCGCCATGAGGGTCATGAAGCCGGCCAACGTCGTCCAGAACGACAGCATGTTCAGGCGCGGGAACGCCATGTCCAGCGCCCCGATCTGGATGGGGAGGAGATAGTTGCCGAACCCACCCTGAGGCGCGGTGGTCAGGACGAAGAACACCATCATCGTGCCGTGCATCGTCACGAGGGTGAGGTAGAAATCGGGGCTCGCCAGGCGGGCGGCCATGTCGTCACTGAAGAATCGCTGGTAGAACGGGAACATCAGGTCAGGGAAGGCCAGCTGCGCCCTCATCATCAGCGACAGCGCCATGCCGATGAACACCGAGAAGAAGGCGAGGAACAGATACTGCATGCCGATCACCTTGTGATCGACACTGAAGATCCACCGCCGGATGAATCCGCGGGGCGCCTCGTGCACCACGGCATGGGGCGACGTCTGAGTGGCCATAATGTTCCTGTCTCCGGTGGTCCGCGCTCAACGATCCCGCGGCTTTCGACGCATCATTCCCCGGCCTGTCGTTCGGCCTGTCGTTCGGCCTGCCAGGTCTCGTAGGTCGCGTCGTCAACGATCTTCATCACACCGCGCATCCGATAGTGCCCGAGACCACACAGCTCCGCACAGGCGATCTCGTACTCGCCGGTCACATACGGCGTGAACCGGAGCGGCACGGAGAGACCCGGTACGGCATCTTGCTTGATGCGCAGTCCCGCGACGAAGAAATCATGGAGGACGTCCTTCGATCGCAGGATGAGCTCGATAGGTCGGTTGACCGGCACGACCAGCTCGTTCTGGAGAATGAAGTCGTCCAGCCCCGCCGGGTCCTCCGGGTCGATGCCGACCGTGTTCCCGACGGTCTCGTACAGCGACGGCGAGGTCCGCCCGAATGCTCCGTCCGGTCCGGGGTAGCGCATGTTCCACAGGAACTGCTCCCCCGTCACCTCGATCCGGATGGCGTCCGGGTCCGATCCGGACAGGTGGACATCCGCCCACACCATCTGTCCCATGATCGCCAGGGTGACG
>JBHHZI010000033.1:0-25090 GCA_046757965.1 Acidobacteriota bacterium
ACGCGGTCGGTGCGGCGGTGGGATTCGATCTGGCTCACGCCGCCGGCAACGTCCCGCTGTCGCTGCATGGGTGGAACGCGGACTTCGCGGTCTGGTGCTCGTACAAGTATCTGAACGGGGGGCCGGGGGCGCCGGGCGGTTGCTTCGTCCACGAGCGCCACGCGCGCTCGCCGAATCTGCCCCGGCTGGCGGGCTGGTGGGGGACCGACCGGTCGACCCGCTTCACCATGGCGGAGAGGTTTCAGCCGGAGGTGGGTGCGGGCGGCTGGCAGCTCAGCAATCCACCGATGCTGGCGATGGCGGCGGTGAAGGCCTCCCTCGATCTGTTCGCCGAGGTCGGCATGGAGACCCTGAGGAGCAAGTCCGAGAATCTGACCGGATTCCTGCATGCCCTGCTGGCCGACGGCGAGCGCCTGCCCTACGAGGTCGTGACGCCGCCATCGGCAGGCGAGCGGGGCTGCCAGCTCTCGATCCGCGTGAGAAGCGACGCCGGTGAGATGGTGGGGGAACTTGCCGCGCGCGGATTCGTGCTCGATGCGCGACCGCCGGACATCGTGCGTGTTGCCCCGGTGCCGTTCTTCAACACCTTCCGGGACGTGTGGGAGTTCGCCAGGGCGTTTCGCGAGCTCGCCGGCGTGGATGCGGGCTGACCTGTCCGTCCGGGTGCCGCCGTTGCGGTGCTAGCATTCCGGCGTGGGGCCGACCGACTCATTCGTCGCGCGGCGGGTCTGCTTCCTCGCCGCCGTTGTCCTGGCCGTCAGTTCGATGGCCGCGTGGCCGGCCCGTGGTGACGAGGGACAGTGGCCTCCTGACCGTCTCGATCGGCTGGACTGGGCCGACCTGTCCCGCCGTGGTCTGGCGCTGACCCCCGGAGATCTCTGGCAACCCGCCGGGACTGCCCTGGCGCAGGCGGTGGTCCGGGTCAACGGGTGCTCGGCGTCCTTCATCAGCGACGCCGGGCTGATCCTCACCAATCATCACTGTGCCTTCGGCGCCGTGCAGCGGAACAGCACGCCGGAAGTGGATCTGCTCGAGCAGGGATTCGTCGCCGCGACCTGGTCGCAGGAGAAGGCCGCGCCCGGCTACCGGGCGGAGGTGTTGCTCTCCATGACCGACGTCACCGACCGGGTCCTTGCCGACATCTCCGATGGAGTGTCCGACCATAATCGATTCGTCGCCATCGAGAACGCCATCAAGGCAATCGTGGCCGAGTGCGAGACGCCCGGTGAACGGCGCTGCCGGGTCGGGGCGGAGTTCGGCGGGCTGCGCTACACGCTGTTCACGTCGCGAGAGATCCTGGACATCCGGCTGGTGTATGCCCCGCCGAGGTCGGTGGGCGAGTTCGGGGGCGAGGTCGACAACAAGATGTGGCCCCGGCACACGGGCGACTTCGCGCTGCTTCGGGCCTATGTGGCCCCGGACGGCTCGTCGGCCGCGTTTGCGCCGGACAACGTGCCCTACCGGCCGGCGCGCCACCTGGACGTGTCGACCCGCGGTGTCCGGCCAGGCGATCTGGTGCTGGTTCTGGGTTATCCGGGACGTACGTCCCGGTACCTACCGGCCGTGGCCATCGCGGAACGCATCGAGTTCCTCTACCCGCACCGCCTCGCCACCGAGGGACGCTGGATGGAGATTCTCCAGGCGGCCGCGGAGCGCAGCAGTGCCGCGCGCCTGGCCGTCACCTCCACCATCAAGCGCCTGGCCAACCGACTGAAGAACACCCGGGGCATGCAGCAGGGGCTGCGGCGCCTGCATCTACTGGCGGCGAAGGAGGAGGAAGAGCACGAACTGGCCGCGTGGATCGACGGCGACCCGGGACGGCAGGCCGAGTTCGGTCCGGTCCTGGACGAGCTGGCCGCCATCTACCGGTCGGGTGAGGAGACGCGGGAGAAGGATTTTCTGCTCGCCACCATGGAACGCGCCTCGAAGACGCTTGCCTTTGCCCGGCGGTTGCTCACCAACAGTCGCCAGCGCGCGCTGCCGGATGCAGAGCGGCGACCGGGCTACCAGGACCGGGACCAGGCGCGACTGGCGATGCAGAACGAGACCGGCCAGCATGACCTCGACGTGCCGGCGGACCGCGCGGTGCTGGCCTACTTCATCGAGACGGCGCGCGCGCTGCCGGCCGACCAGAGGATCGCGGCCGTCGACGCGGGTGCCGGTGACGATGCCGCCGGATCGCCGGCGGCGGCGGCAACCCGGTTCGTCGACCGGCTCTTCGCGGCGACGCGGCTCACCGATCTGGATGAGCGGCGCCGCCTGTTCGATGTGGACCGGTCCGTTCTCGACGCCTCGGACGACGCCATGGTCGGATTCGCCCGGGCCCTCGAGCCGGAGTACGAGCGCATGCGTGAGCGGCAGGAGACCGTCGCCGGGGCGCTGAGCAGGGTGCTGCCACTCTATGCCCAGCTCATCAGGCGACGGCGGGGACGGGTCTATCCCGACGCCAATGGCACGTTGCGTGTGTCGGTGGCCACGGTCAAGGGATACTCCCCGCACGATGGTGTGTGGATGAAACCCCAGACGACCCTGGGCGGTGTGATGGAGAAGGAGACGGGAGTGGCGCCCTTCGCCAGCCCGGCGCGCTTGCTCGCGGCCGCACGGGCGCCCGAGGCGGGGCGGTGGCGGCAGGCGGGACTGGGCGGTGTGCCGGTCTGTTTCCTGGCGGATGCCGACACCACCGGAGGCAACTCGGGCAGCCCGGTCGTCAACGGCCGCGGTGAACTGGTGGGCGTCAACTTCGACCGGGTATTCGAGAACATCGCGGGAGATTATGCGTACAGCCGCAAGCGTTCCCGGAACGTCTCGGTGGACGTGCGCTATCTCCTCTGGATGCTCGAGCGCGTCGAGCATGCCTGGTCCCTTCTGAGGGAGATGGGGATCGAACCTTCTCTCCCGTCCGGGCGTAAACAGGAGATGAAGTCTGACGCGGCAGTTGCCTGGGTCTCGTCATGAGCGTCCGGACCAAACTGATCCTGATCTTCCTGGCCCTGTCGGTGGTGCCGCTCACCCTGCTCACCTTCTTCTCCTACACCAACTCGAGACAATCCCTCACCGACCTGGTGGAGCGGGACAACCGGGCGGCGGCGGAGAGGCTGCAGGGTCGAGTGGCGAGCCTCAGCGGCGAGATCCGGCACCGGGTGGTGGCGGTGACCGAACTGCCGGAGTTCCAGGACATCGATTTCACGCGGCCGCTGAGTGCCGACGACACGGGCCGGCTGGCGCGGGCCATGCGGCGCGAGGTGGGAGCCCGGTGGAGTGTGTTCCGTGACCTCGAGTTCGAGGCGGCCGTGCCCGGGACGCCGCGCGCGGCCGGTGGCCGCAAGCTGCTCCGGAAACCACCGCCTGATCCGGCGCCGCTCCCGCCCCAGGCCCGCACCCTGGCCAGGTCCGGGGATGCGGCACCGGCCGGCGAGCTGGGATCGGGGGGGCGGCGGGATCCCACCGTCCGGGTCTTCTTGCCGGATTTTGCCCAGATGGCCGCCGGAGGGGACACCGTTCCGGAACTGAAGCAGTACGACCTGTCCTTCGACGAGGGGGCACCGTCAGAGGAGAGCCTCGAGCACTTCACCGGGCAGATGGGCGGTCTGCTCGACAACCTGTCGAATCTACCGGGCCTGTTCGTCCAGACCGGCGCCGAGGGACGCAGCATCAAGCTGCGGAACATGGCACAGGAGGTGCGCTCGGAGCTGTTGCGCATCGGGAACGCGAACGACAGCACGGCACCGGACGCTCCGGCCGCGCTCGATGCGCGCCGCCGGGCGATCCTGGAGCGGCTGGATCGACAGACGCGCGAACTGGACCAGCCGATCACCGTGCCCGTGGAGCGGGCCGGCGCACGGGTCGGGAGCATCGTCGCGCACGTTCGACCGGACCGATTGCTTGCCGACGTGTTCGGCGACATGAGTCTCGAGGAAGGCGAGGTCATCTTCGCCGTCGATCCTCTCGGCCGTCTCCACGCCCGGGAGACCGCAGACCTCGCCACCCTCGCCGACCTCGGTCTCCTGGCCCCGGGTGCCGGGAAGGATGGGGCGACGGCCATGGCGATCACGCAGGACCCGGAGGTGCTGTCGACAGCCATCAAGGACCCCGACTGGATCACGGTGGTCGAGCGTGACGAGGACACGGGCTACACGTTCGGCATCGTCCGGCGCCTGTCGGACGAACTGGGTGCCATCCGCCAGGCCGCGATGATGAACCTGTTTCTCGGCGTTCTGTTCATCGGTCTGGCCGGGTCGGGGGTCATCGTGTTCTCATCGCGCATGACGCGCCGGCTGGAGTTTCTCGCCGTCGGCGCCCGTCAGATCGCAGGCGGCGATCTCGCCCACCGCATCGACGCGCGGCACACCGACGAGATCGGCCAGCTCGCCGTCGCATTCAACGAGATGGCTGCTGACCTCGACCGATCACGCCAGCGGCTGGTCGAGCAGGAGCGGATGGAACGCGAGCTGGAGATCGCGCGACATATCCAGCGCGACAGCCTGCCCCGCACGGGCTTCACCGGCAACGGGGTGGAGATTGCCGGGCGTTCCATCCCGTCTCTGGAGGTGGGAGGCGATTTCTTCAACTTCATCGGGATGGACGATGATCGGACAGCCATCCTGGTGGGCGACGTGTCCGGCAAGGGTGTGCCGGCGGCGTTGATGATGGCCGAGGTACAGGCGACGTTTCGCACTCTCCTGCGCTTCGAGGACGACCCGGCCCGGATCATCGCCCGGATCAACCGGGACCAGTCTGACAGCAAGCCGGACAACCTGTACTTCACCGCCTTCTTCGCGGTGATCGATCCCGCCGCCGGACGGCTCACCTATGTCAATGCCGGCCAGACGCCGCCGTTCATCATGCGCGGGGATGGCACGACCACCGTGCTGGGAGGCAACACGCGCCCGGTTGGCATGTACGCCGACAGCCCGGTGCGGGCTGATACGGCTCGCATCGATCCAGGCGATCTGATCTGTGTCTACACCGACGGTGTCGTGGAGAGCTCGGCGAAGATGCGTTCGGAGGAGTTCTTCGGCGAGGAGCGCGTGGTGGATGCTGTCCGGGCGGCCCTGGTCCAGTCCCCGGAGAGGGTCATCGACGAGGTGGCCCGGTGCCTGACCGGATTCCACGGGACGGCGAACTTCGAGGACGATGCCACGCTGGTGGTGGCTCGCCTGTGCGGATCTCCTCCTGGTGAGCGGGCGACGGTGCGAGAGGGCGCCACGCCGAGGCCGGAGCATCTGGACGGCGGCTTGCCGGTGGTCTGAGCCGGCCTCGGGATCACGCGCGCTCGAGAAGGACGGCCGCGGCCATGGCTCCGGCGGCGCAGATGCTGGCCAGGCCCCACCGCGCGTCACGACGGACCATCTCCCGGGCCAGGGTGGTGAGGATCCGACCGCCGGTGGCGGCGAACGGATGACCCACGGCGATGGACGAGCCGTTGACATTCACGCGGTCCGGGTCGGGAGTGCCGATGGCCTCCTCCTTCCAGCCCTTCTCCCAGGCCGCGAGATTGGCGGCCACCTGCGCGCCGAACGCCTCGTGAATCTCCACCAGATCGATGTCCGGAAGCGACAGGTCGTGCCGGCGCAGAAGACGGGGCACCGCCACCGCCGGCGCCATCAACAGACCCTCGGCGGGCGCGATGGCGGCGTATTCCCAGTCGCGCAGCACGGCCAGCACCGGCCAGCCGTGGCGGGCGGCGGCGCCCCGGGTTGCCAGCAGGAGCGCGGCGCCACCGTCGGTCAACGGGCTCGAGTTCCCCGCCGTGATGGTGCCTTCCGGTGATCGATCGAAGACCGGGCGCAGCGCGGCCAGCTTGGCCGCGCTCGTGTCGGGACGCACCAGGTTGTCGGCGGTCAGACCGTCCAGCGGAGCGATCTCGCCTGCGAGGCGCTGCTCCTCCCAGGCGACGGCAGCTCGCTGGTGACTGCGCAGGGCGATGGCGTCCTGGCCGGCGCGTGAGATGTGCCAGGCCTTGGCCATGATCTCGCAGTGCTCTCCCATGGTGAGGCCCGTGGACGGCTCGGCCACGCCCGGGGCCTCGGGCAGGAAGTGCGTCGGGCGCAGGCGAGCCAGCGTGCCGAGGCGGCGGGGCAGTGTCCGTGCGCTCGCCGCGGCCGTGAAGATGCGCGCCGCAGGCCGGCGAAAGAGCAGCGGGGGATTGGAGAGAGAGTCGGCCCCGGCGGCGATCCCGGCCGAGGCCCGACCGGCGGCGAGCAGTGCGGCGATCTCGGTGGCGGCGCGGACACCGGAGATGCAGTAGCTGGACACGGTGTGGGCACAGACCGTGGCGGGGAGAGAGGTGTCGAACACGATCTCCCGCCCGGCGTTCGGCGTGCGGGGATCGAGAACCACCGTTCCGAAGCAGAGGGCACCGATCGCGTCCCGCGCGCCATCGACCTCATCGAGAACGGCGGCGACCGCATGCGCGCCCATCTCCCGTGCCGTGCGCGTCGCGAGAGCTGTGCCGGCCCGCGCGAACGGAGTGCGCCGGCCGGCCACGATGACGATGTCGGGCCGGTTCATGGGGCGGCGTGGGTGGCGATGCGGGAGACGGTGGTGTCGATGCTCAAGGTGGAGGTGTCGAGGGCCAGGTCGGCACGCTGATACAGCGGTTCGCGGTCCTGGAGAAGAGCCCGAAGTTCGGACATGGCGTGGGGATTATTGCTCATGGGTCGTCGGTCTCCCTGGGCGAGAACCCGATTGTAGTGGTCCTCCGGTGTGGCGGAGAGCCAGATGGTCGTGCACCCCTCCCGCAGCAGCGCATACGTCTCCGGTTCGGTCACCAGGCCACCGCCGGTGGCCAGGATCGCCGCGCTGCTTGCATCGAGAAACCGGCGCAGCACCTGTCTCTCCAGACGGCGGAAATACGGTTCCCCGTGAATCTCGAAGATCTGCGCCACGGTCAATCCGGCGGCGGACTCGATCAGGTTGTCGAGTTCGACGAACGGCACGCCGAGGCGCCGGGCGACCCGGGGTCCGATGGTGCTCTTGCCGGCGCCGCGCAGGCCGACCAGGGCGATGCGGTGTCCCGTCCGGACCGCCGGCGCCTCGAAGAGCGTCGCCACCGAGACCTCCAGGGCCTGCGCCACGGCGGCAAGGCGGCGGACGGAGATGTTCCCATCTCCGGCCTCGAGCTGGGCGAGGAACCGGACCGAGACTCCGGAGGCCTCCGCCAGTCGCCGGCGCGACATCTGCCGCGTCCGTCGCCAGTCGCGGACGGCCTGGCCCACGCGGTCCAGCACCGCCGGAGGTCCGGGAGCCGGGGAGGAGACTCGGTGCGGTGATGGCGGGCGACGGCAGCGGACCATTCATGCAATATAGTGCACTATTCGGGCGCGGACAAGGAGTGTTTAATGCAGTATAATGCGATATCCGGCACCGTCGATGACCGGAACTCCATCCAACCCGTTCGCGCCACAGAGGAAGACCATGGTGACCGAGACCGAGGTGCTGTTCGAGACCCACCCCGACCGTTACCGTCACTGGCGTCTGGAGGTGAACGGGGACACCGCCCGTCTCACGTGGGACGTCCAGCAAGAGGCGCCGTTTCGACCCGGCTACGCGCTGAAGCTCAATTCCTATGACCTCGGTGTGGACATCGAGCTGGCCGACGCGGTGCAGCGTCTTCGCTTCGAGCATCCCGAGGTCAAGGCCGTGGCCATCGCATCGGCCAAGGATCGGATCTTCTCCGCCGGGGCGAACATCCACATGCTCGGGTCGTCCTCTCATCCGTTCAAGGTGAACTTCTGCAAGTTCACCAACGAGACGCGCCTCGCCATCGAGGACGCGAGTCAGCACTCCGGCCAGAAGTATCTCGCGGCGTGCAACGGCATCACCGCCGGTGGCGGGTATGAACTGGCCCTGGCCTGCGACGAGATCCTCCTGGTGGACGACGGCCATTCTGCGGTCAGTCTGCCCGAGGTTCCGCTGCTGGGCGTGCTGCCGGGCACCGGCGGCCTCACACGCGTGGTGGACAAGCGCGGCGTCCGCCGGGATCTGGCCGATGTCTTCTGCACTCTTGCCGAGGGGGTCAAGGGCGAGCGAGCCCGGCAATGGGGGCTGGTCGATACGCTGGCTCCCACCTCCCGGTTCGACGCCGCCGTCGCGGAAAAGCTCGCAGCGCTCGCCGCGCAGGGGAAGGATCGCGACGGACCCGGTGTCGTGCTCCAGCCCCTCGACCCGCAGGTTCACGCCGATGGCCTCGCCTACCGGTATGTGAGCGTCGCGATCGATCGGCCGGCGCGCACCGCCACGATCACCCTGAAGGGACCGGAGGACCCGGCTCCGGACAGCGCGTCGGTCCTGCGCGCCCGCGGGAGCGATGCCTATCTCCTCCGCGCATTTCGCGAGCTGGACGACGCGATCTGCCGTCTGCGCTTCAACGATCCGGAGGTCGGCGTCTGGCTCCTGAAGAGCGAGGGGGACCCGGATCGCGTGCTGGAACACGACCTCGCCGTCGCCCGGCTCTCGGCCGACGACTGGTTCGCCGGCGAGATCCTGCTGATGGTGGCCCGGACACTGCGCCGTCTGGACACCACGGCACGCAGTCTGTTCGCGCTCGTGGAGCCGGGCTCGTGCTTCGCCGGTTCGCTGCTCGAGATGGTCCTGGCGGCGGACCGGGCGTATGCCCTCGACGATCCCGACCATCCCGTGACCCTGGCGACGTCGGTGGTCAACTTCGGGGCGCTCCCCATGAACCACGGCCTGGCCCGGATCCAGATCCGCTTCCTGCGCGATCCCGACGGGTGCGTGGCCCTGGCGGCGCGCACCGACGCCGGCGACATCCCCCGCTTCGATGCGCAGGGCGCCCAGCAGGCGGGGCTGGTGACCGTCGCCGCCGATGACATCGATTATGCCGAGGAGGTGCGTGTGGCCATCGAGGAGCGGGCCTCGCTCTCACCCGATGCGCTCACCGGCATGGAGGCGTCGTTGCGATTCCCCGGCCCCGAGTCGATGCAGGCCAAGATCTTCGGTCGCCTCTCCGCCTGGCAGAACTGGATCTTCCAGCGCCCCAACGCAGTGGGAGACCGCGGGGCTCTCACCCTCTACGGCCAGCCGCAGCGTCCCAGCTTCGACTGGAGGAGAACCTGATGCACCTCGATGAGAAGATTCCCAACAACGTCGACCTGTCCGACGACAAGCGCCTGAAGCGGGCCCTGGAGCACTGGCAGCCGTCGTTTCTGTCGTGGTGGCACGACATGGGTCCCGAGGGTTTCCAGGCACGGGATGTGTACCTGCGAACCGCCATCTCCGTCGACACGTCCGGCTGGGCCCACTTCGACTACGTGCGCATGCCGGACTACCGCTGGGGCATCTTTCTCGCGGAGCCGGGCCAGGACCGCACCATCGGGTTCGGTGACCATGCCGGCGAGCCGGTCTGGTCGGAGGTTCCAGGCGAGTACCGGAACGCCCTGCGCCGCCTGATCGTCACCCAGGCCGACACCGAGCCGGCCTCGGTGGAACAGCAGCGGCGGCTCGGACGGACCGCGCCGAGCCTGTACGACCTGCGCAATCTGTTCCAGGTGAACGTCGAGGAGGGCAGACATCTGTGGGCCATGGTCTACCTGCTCCACGGTTTCTTCGGCCGCGACGGCCGGGAGGAGGCGGAGGCGCTGCTGGCCCGGCGCTCGGGTGATGCCGACAAGCCGCGCATCCTCGGCGCCTTCAACTCGCCCATCGACGACTGGTTGTCGTTCTTCATGTTCACCATGTTCACCGACCGTGACGGCAAGTACCAGCTCCTGGCCCTGTCTCAGAGCGCCTTCGAGCCGCTGGCCCGGACCACCCGGTTCATGCTCACCGAGGAGGCGCATCACATGTTCGTCGGCGAGACCGGTGTCCGGCGCATCATCCAGCGGACGTGTGAGCTGACGCGGGAGAGTCCCGACGGGGACGTGCGCCGCGCCGGTGGGATCGATCTGGAGACGTTGCAGAAATATGTCAACTACTGGTACTCGGTGTCGCTGGATCTCTTCGGGTCGGAGATCTCGTCCAACGCCGCCGATTTCTTCGCGTCGGGTCTGAAGGGACGTGCCAACGAGCCCGCTTACGAGGAGCATTCCGGGCTGAACGAGACGTACGACATGATGGTGCCGGATGGTGACGGTCTGAAGCAGGAATCGGTGCCGCTGCGAAACGCCATGAACGAGGTCCTGCGCGACGAGTACGTGGCCGACAACCAGCGAGGTGTCGACATGTGGAACAAGACACTGGCCGCCAGTGGCATCTCCACGCAGATCACGCTGCCGTCGCGCCGGTTCAATCGCAACATCGGTCTGTTCAGCGGCCTGCACTTCACGCCCACCGGGGATCCGATCTCCGCCGGTGAGTGGGAGGCACACCGGGATGAATGGCTGCCCTCGGCAGCCGACCGGGCCTACGTGGCGAGCCTCATGCAGCCGGTGGTGGCCCCGGGCCGGATCGCGAGCTGGATCGCTCCCCCGAGAAAGGGGATCAACTCCCAGCCCCTCGATTTCGAGTACGTGCGCGTCGATCCGAGCTGACGGCGGAGACCGGCGACGGGGCCCATCTTCTCGAGACCTGGCCCGGCGGTGGGCCGCCGCGTCTCATTCGTCCCGTAGCGCGATCACCGGGTCCAGCCGGGCCGCCCGGCGGGCGGGCAGGGCCCCGCTGGCGAGCCCGATGGAGGTGCTCAGGGCGATGGCCGCCACCATGAACTCGGCCGGAGTGTGAAACGGCAGGCCGGGCAGGACGAGGTGCAGCAGGAAACCGGTGCCCTGTGCCAGCCCCACCCCCACGAGACCGCCCGCCAGCGCCAGCAGCGCCGCCTCGCCGAGAAACAGCGCGAGGATCTGGCCGGTGGTGGCGCCCAGGGCCCGGCACAGGCCGATCTCCGACGTGCGCTCGTTCACCGAGATCCACATGACCGTGAGAATGCCGATGGCGCCCACCAGCAGGGACACGCCGCCGATGGCACCGACGGCGACGGTGACGACACCGAGCACGTCATCGAGCACCTCCAGCATCTCGGTCTGTGTCGTGAGCGTGACGTCGTCGGCGCCATCGTGGCGCTCGCGAATGAGGGCCCGCACATTCTCCTCGATGGCGTCGGAGGAGGAGGCGCTGGCGAACACCAGGTCGATCTCGAACAGCTCCTTCAGATTGAACAGCCGCATGGCCGCGCCGACCGGTATGTAGACCGCGTCGTCCATGTCGATGCCGAGGAACTGGCCCTTCGGGGCCATGACGCCGATGACCTGAAACCGCCGGCCGCCCACGCGGATCTTGCGCGACAGGGCGTTTTCATCACCATAGAGTTCGCGCTTGAGGCCCGGGCCCAGCACGGCCACGGGAGTGGGGTGGCGAGGATCCTCCTCCGGGAGGAAGCGGCCACTGCGGATGGCGAACTTCCAGACCGCGGGGAGTTCTGACGTGACGCCGTAGACGTTCACCGCCCGCGAACGGGAACCGGCCTCGACGGTGGCGGTGCCGGTGGCCAGCGGCACGACGTGCTGGACCTGGTCCAGGCGACGCAGCGCCTCGGCGTCGTCGAGGGTCAGGGGATGTGTGGTGCCGCCGAGGATGCCGGGAATGCCCATGGTCTTGACCCGTCCCGGATTGATCGCGAGGAGATTGGAACCGAACTGGGTGAACTCGCCGAGCACGTAGAGGCGGGTGCCTTCGCCGATGGATGTGAGGATGACGACCGACGCGATGCCGATGCAGATGCCCAGGACGGTGAGCAGCGACCGGAGGCGCTCGCTGGCTGCCGCGCTTCCCGCCGTGCGGAGCAGGTCGCCGAACCCCATCAGTTGCCCCGGCGCTGTGACAGGGCAACGACCGGGTCCATCGATGCCGCCCGTCTGGCCGGAATGACGCCGGCGAGCACCCCGACCAGGGCGGCCAGCAGGATCACCGCACCGATCGCCCAGCCGGGGGGTGTGGCCGGCAACGTGGGGTAGAGGGCGCGGGTGGCCCGGACCAGGCCCAGGCCCAGAGCCAGTCCGCACGCGCCGCCGCTGACGGTGAGCAGGGTGGCCTCGGCCAGGAAGACCGCCAGGACCTGGCGCCGCAGGCCGCCGACGGCCATCAGCAGGCCAACCTCCGAGGTGCGCTCGGAGACCGACACCAGCATGACGTTCATGACACCGATGCCCGCCACGGCGAGCGACACGGTGGCGATGCCTCCGAGAGCCATGGTGAGCACGGCCAGGATGCGGTCGAAGGACGACACGACGGCATCCTGTGTGACCACCGTGATGTCCTCGTCGCCGGAATGCCGTCGCGTGAGCAGGGTGCGCACCTCGTCGCGGGTGGTGTTGATCTCGGCGTGGGAACGGGAGCGCAACAGGATGCGAAACAGGGACGACCGGTTGAAGATGCGCAACCCGGTGGTCACCGGGACGAAGGCCAGGTCGTCGAGATTCATGCCGACCGACTCGCCGCGATGCCCCATCACACCGATGACGCGAAAACGCCAGTCGTCGATGCGGATCAGGCGCCCGAGCGGGTTCGATTCTCCGAACAGCTCCCGCTGGACGGTCTGGCCGATGACCGCGAGTCGCTCGCCGGCGTGCCAGTCGCCCTCCGGCAGGAAGCGGCCGGCCCCCATGGTGAGCCGCCGCAGGGGCAGGAACTCGGCGGTGGTCCCGACCACCGGCACGTCCCGGCTCCGGCCATTGGCCGAGAGCGTGGCCGTGCCCATGGCCAGGGGCGTAACGATGCGCATGGTGCGCAGTTCCCGCCGGATGGCCTCGGCATCGGCCAGGGTCAGATCATGCGGCGCGCCGCCGACGATGGGCGCGGCGCCGGCCGTCTCGGTCCTCCCACGCATGACGATCACGAGGTCGCTGCCGAGTGTCTCGAACTCTCCGGTGACATAACGGCGGGCCCCCTCGCCGAGAGCTGTCAGCAAGATCACCGAGGCCACGCCGACGGCGACGCCGACGAGACAGAGAGCGGTTCGCAACCCGTGCCCCGTCAGGGCGCCGGCGGCGAAGCGGACCACGTCGCGGACGCTCATCAGGCCGTCTCGGCTGCGAGACGGCCATCGCGCACCCGGATCCTGCGGCTGGCGCGGCCGCCGACCGACGGGTCATGGGTCACGACGATGAGCGTGATCCCGCCGGTGTGGAGGGACTCGAGCCGTGCGATGATCTCGTCGCCGGAGGTCTGATCGAGGTTGCCCGTCGGTTCGTCGGCGAGGAGAAGCGTGGGCTGCATCACGATGGCCCGCGCGATCGCCACGCGCTGCCGCTCACCGCCGGAGAGCTCGGCTTGCCGGTGGGTGGCGCGATGGGACAGGCCTACCGACTCCAGAGCGGACTCGGCCCGGGCCCGGCGCTCGTGACGGGGTACGCCGGCGAAGATCATGGGCAACTCGATGTTGCCGCGCGCCGTCAATCGCGGCACGAGATGGAATGTCTGAAAGACGAAACCGATGGTGTGCCGGCGCAGGCGGGTGATGGTGGCGTCGTCGAGCGACACGGTTTCTCGCCCATCGAGGCTGTAGGAGCCCGCCGTCGGCTTGTCGAGCAGACCGAGAATGTTCAGCAGGGTCGACTTGCCCGATCCCGACGGACCCATGAGGGAGAGATAACTGTGGTCGGGCAGGCTCAGACGCACATCACACAGGGCGTGCACCTGCGAGTGTCCAACCTGGTACGTCCGCTCGATGCCGCGCAGCTCAATCATGCGCCAGCTCCCGCTCGATGAACGCGGGAGCGCCGGCAATCACCTCCGGCCGGTCCAGTGAGACCACGACGGGCTCGTCTTCCACCAGGCCCGAGGTGACCTCCACGTACTCCCAGTTGCTGCGGCCTGTCTCCACCGGTCGGCTGACCAGCTTCCCGTCCTCCACCACCAGGACGTGTGTGTCGGCCAGCAGCGCGTAGGCTGGAATCCTCAGCACGTGATCCACGGCGTCGAGGATGACCTCGATATCGGCGGAGGTGCCCGGCATCAGGCGCATGGCAAGGTCCTTGTTCTCGAGCTCGGCCTCGACCTCGAAGGTGCGATTCTGCTCCTCCACGTCGAGAACGAACGGGGCGACGCGCGTCAACGTGCCGTAGAACTCGCGGCCGGGAAACGGATCGAGGGTCACCCGCACCCGCAATCCGGCCCGCACACGCTCCGCGTCGACCTCATCCATCGGAGCGGAGATATAGATGGACCCGGGCTGGATCAGATCGAGAACCGGCGGGACCGGGACGCCGGGGGGAGACGGCGAGACATACTCCCCCAGCTCGCTGAACACATCGGCCACCACGCCGCTGAACGGGGCGCGGAGCACGGTCTTGCGAAGCCGGGCCTCCGCCACCCGAAGAGCGGCCCGGGCCCGCTGCACGGCAGCTCCCGCGGCCGTGCACGCGGCCGCCTGACGCTTGTGCTGGCTGTCGAGGCGATCGAGGCTGTTGGCGCTGATGATGCCCTCGGCGAACAGGTCGCGCTGACGTTGCCACTCGCGCTGGGCGAAGTCGCGGGCGAGACAGCTCTCCTTCTTCGATGCCTGGCTCGCCTCCAGGTCGCGCTGGGCCAGGACACGCGAGGCGCTCAGGTCGCCGTCGTCGATGCGCAGAAGAACGTCACCGGCCTCGACGGTGTCTCCGGCGCGCGCCGGGATCTCCACGATCCGGCCGCCGATCTCGGGGCTCAGCCGGGCGCGGCGCCGCGTGCGCACCGTGCCCGCCTGGCTGTTGGTCACGGTCGATTCGACGCGGCCGACCTCGACGCGAAAGACGGTCACGGGAACGGGCGCCGTGACCAGCATCCTCCGACCCGCCCAGGTGGCGAGGGCCGCCAGGACCGCGATCACCAGGATTCGCTGGATCCAGCGTCTCATCCGGCGCATCGTAGCACTCCGTCTGGCCATGGTTTGTGGTAGATTCCAGCACCTGTGCCGGCTCCAGCCGGCGACCCCCACGCCGGTCCCCATCGTCTAGTCTGGCCTAGGACACCGCCCTTTCAAGGCGGCAACACGGGTTCAAATCCCGTTGGGGACACCACGTGACGCGGACGCTGGGCTGACGGTCAGGGGCGACGTGCACCCGGCGGCGCGTGCGGTCCGGGTCAGGCGGTGGGCCGTGGTGCGACGGGGCGCGCGGTGGTCGCGTCGCGCCGGAAGAGCTGGACCGCGAACAGGTCGTCGGCGTCGGTGCAGGTGTGCTCGAGTGCGAAACCGTGGCGCGACAGGCGGGTGGCCATCGCCTCCGGCCGGAACTTGTGGCTGATCTCGGTGCGCACACGCTCGCCGCCGGCGATGGCGAAGGACCGTCCGACCTGGGGCAGATCGATGACCACCGGGCGATCGAACCGCGCGTAGATCTCGATCTGTTCCGCCTCCGCGTTGTAGAAGGCCTCGTGACTCAGCGCCTCCAGCGGAATCTGACAGCCCAGTTCCCGGTTGATCCGTGCGAACAGATTGATCGTGAAGGCCGCCGTCACGCCGGCGGCGTCATTGTATGCCGCCTCGAGTCGCTCGCGGTCCTTCACGAGATCGATGCCGAGAAGCAGGAAGTCTCCCGCCGCCAGATGGTCGGACAGCGTGCCGAAAAATCGCTGCATCGCAGCGTCGTCAATGTTGCCCACGGTCGAGCCCAGAAAACTCAGCAGAACGGGAGACAGATGGGCCGTGAGCGGCAAGGCCTGCTCGTAGGTCGAGGCAATCCCTTCGATCTCCAGGGCGGGGAAATCGGCCGCCAGCGACCGGCAGGCCGATTCCAGCGCATCACGACTGACATCGATGGGAACGTAGCCCGCCGGACCACGGGGAAGGATGGCTTCCAGCAGCCGGCGGGTCTTGGTCGAGCTGCCCGAGCCGAGCTCGACGAGGGTCACCGGGCCGGTCTGCTCGCGGATCCCCGGCGCCCAGCGGGCGAGAAGGTCGTTCTCGGTGCGTGTCTGGTAGTACTCGGGTTGATGAGTGATCTGCTCGAACAGCTCCGAGCCGGCCGTGTCGTACAGCCACGTGGACAGCAGGTGGCGGGGACGGCGGCTCAGGCTGTCAGCGACCGAGCGGGCGAACTCACCGCGGGCATCGACCGCCGGCGGGATCGCCAGGCTGTATCCGTCGCCGGTCTTGCGTTCCCACCCCGGCGGAAGGGACAGCAGGGGTGGGGGGAAGAGATCGCTGTTTGCCCTCACAGGAGACCTTTCACGGTGGACCCGAGAATGTCGCATTATGCCAGCCGGGGCGCTCCTGTCAAGAAAGCAGCCAGCCGCCGCGGAACTCCGGGCGCACCCTGTGCGTTGGTACACTATGGCTCACGTGGGAGGAGACGAGATGGGTCGACGGCTGGTGCGCAATCCACGCGATGCGATGGTCGGGGGCGTGGCCGCGGGACTGGGCGATTATCTGGATGTGGATCCGGTGATCATCCGCCTGGTCTTCGTCTTGCTGTGCCTCGCGGGAGGGTCGGGCGTGCTTCTTTACTTGGTCTGCTGGCTGCTCATGCCGCGCAGCGACCCGGACGGAGCGCCCGAGGCGTCGGCGATGCCGACCGCCGAGGAGTTTGCCGATGAGGTGCGGGAGGCCGGCGAGAGGGTCGCCGACACCTTTCGCCGCTCGGCGTCCGGACCGGGCCGGGGGAGGCTCCTGGCGGGAGCCGGGCTCATCGCCGTCGGCGTGCTGTTCCTCATCGACCGGTTCGTCGACGTCTGGTGGCTCGATGTCTGGCGCCTCTGGCCGTTGCTGCTGGTCGCGGCCGGTGTGGCCATCCTGCTGCGTTCCAGGGATCAGGGCGGCGCGTGAACTCGACCGATGATCCGCTGCGGGCCAGGGAGAGGCGGAGCCGCGCCTGGCGACGGGCCGGACGGGGCCTGCTGGTCATCGCGGTAGGTGTCTGTCTGCTGCTGAACACCGGCGGGTGGCTGGAGTGGAGCTTCTGGATGGAACTGGCCGCCCTGTGGCCCGTTGCATTGGTGGCCCTGGGCATCCGCCTGCTCTTCGATCGGTCCCGGATGCCGGCCGCCGTGCTGCTGTCGCCGCTCCTCATCCTGGCGACCATGGGATGGGTGGCGGTTCGCAGTCCCCGGGCTCATGCGGCCGTGGGCCGGTCGGTGACCCTGGCCGTGGGCCGCCCGCCGTCCCTGGAGCGCTGGACGCTGGATGGTCGCATCGCCTACGGGGAACTGGTCGTGCGCTCCGACCCGGCAGCGGGAGCGGCGCTGGTGTCGGGCCATGCCATCGGCGCGCGGACCTCCGACCCCGTGCGCAGTTACGCCGGAGACACATCGGCGCGGGTGCGCTTCGGAGAGCGCAGCCGCCGCCAGCTCATCACCATCGGCATGCCGCTGGTGCGATGGTCCCGGTGGGAACTCTCCATCGCAGAGGATCTCCCCCTCGACGTCGACCTGCAGATGGCGCTTGCCGACGGCGATCTGGATCTCTCCAACATCGAGATCGGCGATCTCGAGCTTCGCGGCGCCATGAATGCCGTCGCCATCCACCTCGGAGTTCCCTCCAGGGATGTCCGGATCGATCTGGAAGGAGCCTTCAACCACTTCACGCTGCATGTCCCGCCGTCCGTCCCGGTGCGTCTGCGCAGTGACGGGCTGGTCAATCTTGCCGACGGAACCGGGGGAGGAAGCGGCCCGGGCTATCGCGTGCGCCTCGACGGAGCGTTCAACCAGTTCGATGTGAAACGGGATCTCGCCGCGGCCGGGACAGCCCAGGAGTGATCAGCGGCTCCCGGCGTACAGGTCGAGAAGTCCGGACATCCCCGCCGCCTTGAGCTGTTCCTGGAACTGATCGACGAGTTCCACGTAGCTGAGCACCACCGTCTTGCGCTCCTCGGCGGTCATCTCGATGAGCGGGAAGCGGCGCATGACCTCCACCGCAGATTCGAGAATCTTCAGGTATTCTTCCAGATAGACTGATCCGACGCCGCGACCCACTTTTCGGACTCCTCTCTCTCCTCCGGTGCTGTTGTCTCACTTTCCCGGCCGGCGCGCAAGACCGCGCCGCGGTTGGCCGCGCGACACCGCGGCGTGCGCCCCGCGCGGCAGCCGTCTCCGGGTCAGCCGGAGGAGCCCGGGGCGAGGTCCCCGCCGGTCTCCACGGGCCGTCTCGGTCTGCGTGGCCAGATGTGCCAGGTGCCGTGCGCACGCGCGACGACGACTCCGTGCCGGTCGCGTACCGTCCCGGAGGCAAAGGCGCACCGGCGCCCTCGATGGGTCATCTCTCCCTCGGCCTCGAACGGTCCGTCGAAGGCAGGCCGGAGAAACTGCACCGAGAGCTGGGTCGTCCCGCACCACTCCTGCGGGGCGATGCCGCGCACGATGGCGCCTCCCAGGGCGGCATCCAGGAGGGCCGAGATCACCCCGCCATGCAGCACTCCGCGCTGGTTGAGAAGATCGGGCCGCCCGGCGAGACGGAGGACGAACGGGTCTTGCGCCGATGCCACCTCGATGCCCAGAAGAGCATGCAGAGGCAGGGGAGTGGTCTCACCGGCATCGGAGGGCGACTGGGGCATGGGCCAGAGGGGGTGGGACTGGTAGCGCTACGGGGAATCGAACCCCGGTTTGATGGCTGAGAACCACCCGTCCTAACCCCTAGACGATAGCGCCACCGCGCACAAAGCTAACAGGCGCAGGCGAGGATTGTCAATCGCACGCGGCGTGTTGCGTTTCTTGACACTTCCGGGTCCACGCATAGATTGGATCCTTGCAGGGGCGGAGGTTTCCAGGAATGAGCACGACTCCCACCAGCTTCATCCCGATCCCGGAGGCGGAGAAGATCCGTCGGCTCCTGGGGTCCCCTCTGCGCCTTGCCCTGGTCTCCATTCTTCGCCGCGAGCGGGACGACTGGCTGGACCTGGACGGCCTGTCGCGACGCACCGGCCGGATGAAGTCGGACGTGGAGAACTGTCTCCAAGCCCTGATCGATCTTGGCCTGATCGAGTCGGGGTACGACCCGGAAGCGGCGGTTCCGGCCTACCGGTACCGTCCCGCCGTGGCCGAGATGGAACAGGTCATCGAGACGATCCTGGCGGAGCAGGACTCGCGCCTCCAGCGCCAGCAGGATGCCAACGTCAAGTACTTCGAGGGCATGATCGGCACCGACGAGAAGATGCTGGTCGTCTTCGAGATGATTCACACGGTGGCGAAATCCGACATCTCGGCCCTGATCCTGGGCCCCACGGGCACCGGCAAGGAGCTGGTGGCCCACGCGATTCACGATCTGTCGCCGCGGGTGCGCTCGCAGTTCCATGCCATCAACTGTGCGTCGCTCCCCGAGAATCTGTTCGAGGCGGAGCTGTTCGGTTACGAGAAAGGGTCGTTCACATCGGCCCACCGGCGAAAGATCGGGCGGCTCGAGCTGGCCGATGGCGGGACCTTGTTCCTGGACGAGATCGGCGAGCTGTCCCTCGCCCTGCAGGTGAAACTCCTCCGTGTCCTGGAGTCACGCACCTTCGAGCGGATCGGGGGCACCCAGACCCTCAGCACGAACTTCCGGCTGATCTGTGCCACCAATCGCTCTCTTGAGGACATGGTGTCCCGTGGCGAGTTTCGCGAGGACCTCTACTACCGGATCAACGTCTTCCCGATCCGTCTGCCCTCGCTCAAGGAACGACCGGGGGACATTCCGATCCTCGCCCGCGAGTTCTTGAAGAAGTTCTGCATGGAGAACGATCTCCTGCCGGATGCGCGGTGCTTCAGCGATGGCGCCATCGCGGAACTGGTCCGGCATGAATGGGCCGGCAACATCCGCGAGCTGGAAAACGTGGTGCAGCGCGTGGCCGTGATGGCCAGCGACACCCCGATCACTCCGCAGGACCTGAAGATGGTCCTGGGCAGCGGTCCGGCGGCTGGCTCGACCGGCGGCCGGGAGAGCATCCAGACGCTGAAGGAGGTCCAGCGCCAGCACGTCATCCGGGCGCTCGGCGCCTTGAACTGGAACATCAAGGCCGCAGCAGAGACGCTGGGGATCTCGCGGGTCACGCTGTACAAGAAGATCAAGGACTACGGCATCGAGCGGGTCTGACTCCGCCCACGGGGGTGCGCCGATTGTCGTGCCTCCGGGCGTTGCCCGCACCGTCCTCGCCACCTGCTCCCGGATTCCGGCCCGTCGGTCCGGAAGATACAGCCTCAATCACTGAAGGATCGCGCGTTGTCCTCCTGAGGCGCGCCCTCGTCGCAGGCGCGGCGGGAAAGCCGCGTGCCGGCAGGACCAACAATGTGCGCACCACCATGGGGTGTGCAGAAGCCGAACGGCCTGTTCATGCGTCGCGTTCATGAACTGATCATGTCGGGCTCCCCCCGCCGGTTTCCGATCCGTCAGATCAACGAAAACTCCTTGTTGTCAGGTGGTTGGGCTCGGCGTGGCGGAGTACCGAAATGAAACTGGCGTGGCATTGCTCTTGCTCTTTGGGGGTCGTCCCGAAGTGGAGGAGCCAGTGCTCGGAAGCCAAACACAGGATCGAAACCTTGTCGACAGTGCCGTCGGTGGCTGGAACCGGCACGTTCTCGTGCTGGTTCTCGGAGCCTCGCTCGCCTGTCCTTTCTGGTTCCCGTCCGATGCCGCCGCACGGTCGGTCGGGTTGCGCGCCGGGAAACCGTCCTCGCGAGTGATGCACCGCGCCCATGTGGCACGGGACCTGACGTCGCGTGTGAACTCGGGGTCAGCGTCCGAGACGGTGCCGGTCATCCTCCAGATCCAGCCCGGTGCCGCCCGCGGGCCGTTGCTCGCCGCGCTGCATCGTCAGGGCTGTGTGGTGCGCAAGGCGTTTCACAGCGTCGATGGTTACCTGGTGGATCTGCCGGTGGCGGCCCTGGATGCCGTCGCCGCTCTGGACGGTGTCGACGTCGTCTCGCCGGACCGGAGCGTGCTGGCGTCCGCTACGCCGGAGTGGAGCCACGTGCAGGCGACCACCGGGGCGTCACTGGTCAGTTACAGGTTCGCGACCAACCCCGGTGTCTCCGTGGCAGTCGTGGATAGCGGCATCGACTCGGGTCTCAAGGACCTGAAGGAAGGCAAGAAGCCGCGCGTGACGTACCGGGTGGATCTCACCGATCCGGCTCTCGATGCCGACCTGCCCCTGGATGTCAACGCTCGCGATCCGTACGGACACGGCACGCATGTGGCGGGCCTGATCGTCGGAGATGGTGAGATCGGGGCACGCGATGACGCGAATTTCTCCGGTCTGACAACGGACACCCGGCTCGTCGATGTGCGCGTGCTTCAGGGTGACGGCACAGGTCAGGTGAGCACCGTGATCGAGGGTCTCGACTGGGTGCTGCAGAACCACGCGCAGTTCGGCATCCGGGTCGTCAACCTGTCGCTGGGTGCGCCGCCGAACGAACCGGCCGCCACGGATCCCCTGTGCCGCGCAACAGCGCGCCTGGTGGATGCCGGCCTGGTCGTGGTCACCTCCGCCGGCAACTTCGGGGACCGCGACGGAATGCGCGTCTATGGCTCGATCACGGCGCCGGCGAACGAGCCGCGCGTCATCAGTGTCGGGGCCGCGGATACCCAGGGGACCGACCAGCGTACCGATGACACCGTGGCGCCGTATTCAAGCCGGGGACCGGCGTTGCCGGATCACACCCTGAAACCGGAACTGGTGGCGCCCGGGCACCATCTCGTGTCCCTCGAAGCCCCCGATAATCAACTCGTCACGCTGCATCCCCAGATCCATGTGGCCGGCGTCGGCGATTCCCGCGGCGGCGGCTACATGACGCTCTCGGGCACTTCCGTGGCGGCGCCTCTCGTCAGCGGGGCGGTGGCCATGATGCTGGAGGCCAATGCCTCGCTGACTCCCGAGATGGTGAAGGCGGCCCTCATGTACACGGCTCAGCCTCTCCAGGGGGCCACCGTGCTCGATCAGGGTGCCGGATTGCTCAACGTCGACGGGGCGGTACGCCTGGCCACCAGCCTGGACCCCGCCGCCGGAACCCTGCCCGTGGGTGCGCCGCTGCTGTCCGGCGAGCCGAGTGTGACGGTGAGCGAGTTTCCCGGCGGGCCCGTGCCCTGGAGCCAGGGAGTGCTGGTGAACCGTGCCTGGGTGAGTGGCAAGGATCTGTTCGTGCGCAACTGGCCGCTGTTCACGTCGGCGCAGTGGAGCAGCGCGGTCTGGCAGGATACTCCGTGGCAGGACGGAACCTGGACCGAGGCACTGTTCGGTGGCCCCTCGACCGCGGGGACGACCGCGCTCTTCGACGGGGCGGACTGGAGTGCCGACCTGGCTCCTCTCGGAGGCGGACTGGCAGGAGACCCGTTCCACGCCGTCGCCGCGATCAGCCCGGGATGCAACGGTCCCGACCTGGGTGAGTGCACCGCGGTCACCGCAGATGGCGTCATCTGGGCGGAGGGCGTCATCTGGGCCGAGGGCGTCATCTGGGCCGAGGGCGTGATCTGGGCGGAGGGCGTCATCTGGGCCGAGGGCGTCATCTGGGCCGAAGGCGTCATCTGGGCCGAGGGCGTCATCTGGGCCGAGGGCGTCATCTGGGCCGAAGGCGTTATCTGGGCGGAATGAGCGACCCTCCGGGCCGGCCCCGGACCCACCACGCCGGCTTCGTCCGCCGCCCTGCGGCATCACTCCTCTCATCGCGACGGGCGCCGCCTGTGTCGCGGTCGGTCCCTCGACCCGGCCGCCGTCGCGCAAGTGTCCTGGAAGCAGCAAGTTCGCGGCCCTATGTTGGACCGGGGAGGGGTCGGGGTCGAACTGCGCTGCCGCGGGAACCGAACAACCCATGAACCGGACGAAAGAAGCGGTGAGGATCGACTGGACGCCTGTCGCTCGCCGGACGTTCCGCGCGGTCACCGTGCTCGGCTCCGGCGTCGTGCTGCTTGCCGTGACCCAGGCTGTCGGTCGCACCGCCGGCGGTGAGGTTGGCTGGCTCGTCCTGGTCCTCCTGGCGACGGTCCTGGGACATCTCTCCGCCGAGATACCCGGCGATCGGACCTACATCACGCCGTCCGAAACGATCGCCTTCCTGGCGATTCTCCTCTACGGCCCGGCGATCGCGACGGTGGTCGGCACGGTCGATGCCTTCGTGGCCGTCCGGCGGCAGCGGGGGTCGCATCTGTACAGCGCCGTCTTCTCCACGGCGGTCATGGCGATCTCGCTGTACGCGTCCGGACTGGCCTACCAGTTCTCGGGGGGAGCGTCGATGGCCGGCGGGCTGCCGCGGGCTGTCTGGCCCATCGTCGCACCACTGGTGGCGATGGCGGTGGTGCACTACGTCATCAACACGGGGCTGGTGGCCTTGATGGTGTCGCAGCGCCGCGACGGTTCCGCCGGCGTCGTGTCGACCTGGGCCGAGGCGTACGGGTTCGCCGGTGTGACCTATCTGGCCTCTGCCTGGGTGGCCGTGCTGATCGTGCTCACGGCGGAGCGCTTCGGCTGGGCGTCGATCTTCGCTTCTCTGCCGCTTGTCGGCGGCATCGTCTACATCAACCGTCTGCACACCAGCCGCATGCACGATCTGCTGAGCTACCGGGACCAGATCACCGCGGCGTACCAGAACACCGTCATGACACTGGCCCAGGCCATCGACGCCCGGGACGATTTTGGTCGGGGCCATGTGTTCCGGGTCAAGGAGATCGCCATCCGCATCGCGAAGCGCATCGGGATGGACCCTGCCGGTCGTGAGAGCCTCGCGACGGCAGCGCTCCTGCACGACATCGGCAAGCTGGCGGTGCCGGACTATGTTCTCAACAAGCGCGGTGCCCTGAACGCCGTCGAGACCGAACTGGTGTCCACGCACCCCACGGTCGGTGCGGAACTGCTGGTCGGCGTGCACTTCCCCCGGCCGGTGCTGCCCGCGGTGCGTCATCATCATGAAGCCTGGGACGGCACCGGTTATCCCGACGGCCTCGCCGGTGAGGCGATCCCGCTGGAAGGGCGCATCCTCGCGGTGGCGGACAACTACGAGATGCTGCGGTGCAGCGGCGCGCACCGGCCCGGGCTGCCGGCTCCCGAGGCCCTCCAGGTGATGGAGCAGGGGACGGGGCGCAAGTTCGACCCGACGCTGGTCCGGGCTCTTCAGAGCTGCGCCCCGGCCATCGAATCCGCCCGCGAGGCCGATGTGGAGTGGGGAGACTGGCGACCGGGAAGCGAGTCGCAGCCGGCCCTCCAGATCATCACCTCGATCCAGCGCAACAGCCAGGCGGTGCTGGAAGCGTTGCAGGATCTGGGCGGGACGCTCGACCTGGGTGAGACGATGGAGGTCCTCGCCGACCACATCCGGCGCCGCGTGCCCGGCGTGACCGGCGTTCTCTACCTCGTCCACTCGAGCGGCAACCGTCTCGAGGCCGCCCATGTCTGGGGTGCCGGCAGTGAGTTGCTGATCGGACACCGTATCGCTCGCGGCACCGGGCTGGCGGGGCAGGTGCTGGCGACGGGCGAGGCGGTGCTCGATGCCGACCCCGCCCTCGATCTGATCGGCGTCGATCCGGAGGTGTCGGGGCGCTATCGCTCCGGGTCGGCCCTGCCCCTGTGTGGCGTCGACGGGGTCATCGAGGCGGTGATCGGCCTGTATGACACCGAGGAAGGGACCCGTTCCGCTGATGTGGCCCAGTGGGTCGCCCAGCTGTCGAGAAAGGCCGCCGAGGCGATTCGCAACGCGCGTCTCTTCGCGGAGATGCAGTCCGCCATGCCGGCGGACAACTCGTCCGCGCTGCCGGATGAGGCCACGACCCACGCCCGGCTGGCGGCCGACCTGGCAAGTTCCCGCGAACAGTTCATCCCGCTCAGCCTGCTGGCGGTGAGACTCCGGGGCGTGGAGGCGGTCGAGCAGCGCTCCGGGCCGCTGGTGCGGCGTCAACTGCTCGCGGAGGTCGCCTCACTCGTCCGTCGCCAGGCCGAACCGGCCGACCATGTCGGGTGGGGACCGGATGGGACCCTCATCGTCATCGGTTTCGGGACGGCACGACAGGAGGCCGGCATCCTGGCGGAGCGCATCGACCAGGAGATCAGCGCGCTCCGGTGTGTGGTCGCCGGCGGTCAGATCTCGGGTGTCGATCCCGCCATCGGGATGGCCCATCACCCGGAAGACGGTGAGGAGGCGCAGGCGCTGCTGGATCTGGCTCTCGATCGCGCCTCCGCCGTTCCCGTCCGGCGCCACGACGGCACCCAGACCGGTGTGGTGAATCTGCGCCTCATCCGGCCCGGGAATGCCCTCCGGGATGTCTGATCCGGAC
>JBHHZI010000034.1:0-24222 GCA_046757965.1 Acidobacteriota bacterium
TACTACGCCGTCCAGACCGCCAGCCGCCCTCCCACCCTCGATCTGTTCGTGAACTCCAACCGGGACCTGCCGGAGTCCTACCGCCGATTCCTCGAGAACCAGCTGCGGTCACACACCGGTCTGGTCCGCAGTCCCCTGCGCCTGAACCTGAGGTCACCCGGGGGAGAGACGCGCCACCGGAAGGGGAGAGCCCGCGCTTGATCTTCCCCTCTCCCGACATAGATTGACTGCGGGAGGGCGGTGTATGGTTCTGTTCAATTACTCCACGAAGGAGCTGACGGCCAAGATCGTGTACTACGGCCCAGGTCTGTGCGGCAAGACCACCAACCTCCAGTTCATCTACGAGAGCCTCCCGGAGAACAAGCGCGGACGCATGCTGTCGCTGTCCACGCAGACCGACCGGACCCTCTACTTCGATTTTCTGCCGATGGAACTTGGCGACATTCGCGGCATGAAGACGCGGATCCAGCTCTACACGGTTCCCGGCCAGGTGTTCTACAACGAGACCCGGAAGATGGTTCTGAAGGGAGTCGACGGCGTGGTCTTCGTCGCCGATTCTCAGACCCAGATGGCCGACGCCAACCTCGAATCGTTCCGCAACCTTCTGGAGAATCTCGAAGAGCACGGCCTCGACCCGGTATCCATCCCTCTGGTCCTGCAGTTCAACAAGCGCGACCTCCCCTCGATTCTCTCGGTCGAGGAGATGAACGCGGCGCTCAACCGGTTCAATTCGCCGTTCTACGAGGCCATCGCCACCACGGGTATCGGTGTCCACGACACGCTGAAGGCGGTGAGCAAGCTCGTCCTCCGGGCACTGTCCGGCAAGTACCCCGGCTCGGAAGCCACGGACGATCTCCCTATCGCCGATGCGATCGCCCCGCCACCGCCCGCCCCCGTACCGGCGGAGCCGGCGCCCGAGGCTCCTCCGCCGCGGGCCACCGCCGCGCCGCCGGCAGCATCGAACGAGATCGGCTGGGGTGAGGATGCTCTGGAAGAACAGCTCGACCAGATGGACGCCGCGGAGATCGAGGGGTTGCTGGAGGAGGTGGCGGAATACGACGTGGCACCGGAGGTCGACACGCCGGCGGCGGTATCACCCGTTCCGGGGGCGACGGCACCTTCCCGGACCGCCAGCGACCCCCTGGGCAACCTTGCCGCCGAGGAGTTCTCCTTCGGAGATCTCGACGTGGAGGGCATCGAAGCGGCGGTGCCTGAACCGATCTCCAGGAGCGACCCCGCGGCAACCGCCGCAGACCGGCCGACGGAACCGGCCGCCGCGCCGCCGGGCGGCCCGCCCGACCGGAGGATCGATCCGGCCCCGGATGCCCCCCTGTTCGACAGCAGCGTCTCTCCGCCTCCCGCGCCGGCCCTGAGCCTGGAATCCTTCCTCGAGAACCCCGACCCGCCCGCCGAGAGCAACACGATGTCGCCGGCTCCCGCCTCCATCGAGTCGGTCCCGGTGCTCTCCGACGGGGAGGAGATCTGCCTGCCGGTGCGCCTGAATGTGAACGGAGAGGAACGCTGCTTCACCTTGACGCTGCGCCTGGCCCCCGAGGATGGGGACCCGGTCACGGCCTGAAGTCGCCATCGCTCCGGCTCTTCTGGTACAATTGCCCCCATCGTCGTCTGCGGGGTTGGGCCAGAGGGGGTGACCGGAGCCGTGCTGTCGCCAGCCATTCCAACATTGAAAAGTCCCGGCGACGTCCCCACGTTTCTGGGCTCCTTCTTCGCCTCCGGGCGGTCGGATGCGGAACGATCCATCGAGGTGGCCGAGGGACTCTGGACGCTGCTGGAATGGTGCTGGAGCCGGCCGATGCGGGAACGTGGCGAATCGGCGCTCTGTCAGGCGCTCATCGCCGGGCCGGGGCACCGCTGGCTCACTGAAGACGACGTCGTCGACGCGATGGCTCGCCGCCTGCAGGCACATGACCCATCGCGGCTCACCTCCCCGGACGTCGCGGCACTCCTGCGCGCGTTCATCAGTGAAGAGGAGAGCGTCCGGGGAGATCGCCCGGATCTGACCCTGTCCCTGGAATTCGTCCTGCCCCCGATCGCCGCCCACCCGGTGTTCGAGGCCGATCGGATCATCGCCGCCCTGGCCGGCGGCCCCCTGGCGCCTTCTCGCCTGGCGGAGCACCTGCGCGCGGTGCATCCCGAGCGACGGCCGTACCGCGGAGCGTGGCGGGTGACGGTGACCGACCGGGACCGCGAGAGCCCGCATCGGCCCGATGAACGAGGCGACCGGATCGCCATCGACGATGACCGGATCGGTTCACGCAGCCGGCTGGAACTGGCCCTCGGCTACGAACCGGAGTTTGCCGGGTACTTCCGCCTCAGCGTGGGCGACGGATTCGCCGGCGAGTTCCAGGGAGTGCACTCATGAGTCGTGCCTGGACACGCCGCACGTTCGTCGGCGGCGCCCTCGCTGCCGTGGCTTCATCCTGGTGGACCCCCTCCCTGTCGCCGGGCAGCCCCCGCAGGCGGACCACCCCGTCCGAACTCGAGATCCAGTTCCGATGGAACAAGTTTCTGTCTCTGAACACGCATCTGCGGCGTCTGGCCCGTAACCCGGCGGATCCCCCCGAGGAATACGCGGAGGCGGTGAAGGTGTACCGCCACCAGCATTTCCTGGTGCCGGGCAATGACATCTGGTTCACCATGGAAAGCTATCTGGCGCGCGCCACCGACCTGCGCTCGGTCCGCTCCCAGTTGCGACTCTTCCCGCTGCTGTTCCGGGATCTCGACCTGCAACCGACCGGCCAGGCGCTGGCGGCGGCGATGGAGAACGCCCTGCCGGCCTTCGAGTCCGGTGAGTGGCCGGCCCTCCAGACGCGCAAGACCACGTCGGTCGATCCCGCACTGAAGCGCCAGTTCGACCCTCTCCGCAAGAAGCTCCTCCAGTTCCTGTTCACGAGCCTGAACGCCGAGCCGATCGATCTCCGACGCCTGACCATCGATCTGGTCGGCCGCTACATCCAGACCGGCTACCGGTCCCTCAGCATCAAGGGCCCCTACTTCACCATCGTCGAGACCGAACGGTTTCCCGGCCTGGATCTCATCGAGACCTGCTTGATGATGATCGCGCGCATCATCGAGTTGGAGGACCGGGGCAACAGCAAGGGAGCGCTGTTTCTCCTGCGCAGGCGTCAGGAGTCTCTGCACCTCCCGAACCCGGCGGTTCTGCCCCGGGCGATCCTGTACTGGACCGCCGGTGAGGCCGTTCGCCGGCTGATCGATCCCGGTCACCAGCACGTCGGCGAACGCCTGCAGATCTATCGCCGGGCGTTCCGGCCGTTTCTGCCGGCCCTGGCCGAGGACTGGAACGCGTATCTGTCGGGCCAGATCGGCCTGGACGAGGCCCTCAACGGCATCATCCGGAAATCGGGCGGAACCGTCTGAATGCACGGTTCCGCGTTGACACGCCCGCCAACCCGGTCTATCGTGCGCCCTCGTCGTTGAGCCGCCGAGGCCTTCAGGAGACGTCACGTGACGGTGCGCTGTCCATCGTGCCTGAAAGAGTTTCGCGTGTCGGCCGGTCAGATTCCTTCTGACGGCGCGAACGTGAGATGCACGGCCTGCCGCACGACGTTCTCGGTCGACGCGTCGGGCGAGGCGCTCGACTCGGACCGCGACGACCTCTTCGAACTCCCGGCAACCGCCCTGGTGGAGGCGAGTGGGGAGGACGTGTTCGGCGTCCGCGATGCACGGCCTGACACCGCGGCCGCTCCCTCGCAGGTCGCGATCTCCGCGCCGCCCCCGCGGCGGCGTGGCTTCCTGAGCTGGCTCGGCGGCCTGTTTCGCGGTTCCTGATCCTCCCGGAGCATTCCCCGGTCCGCAGGGCCTCACCGCTGCCTCCTCGAGGCCCGCAGCTTGCTTGCAGCAGATCCGTGCAGCGATCGCGTGGCACGCTGATGGAAGCTGCAGTATGATCTTCTCATCCCGTGCGCCGCCAGCGCGATGAAGGAGGCACGCGTGACGCGCCCACTTCGATCCCGATCTTCACCCTGGATCGCCATCCTGCTCGTCCTCGCCGCGGGATGGGCCGCTCACCGGCCGGCCCGTGCAGAGCGTTCGCTCTACACCCGCATGGCGCACGCCGATCTGGTCGTGAAGATTCGGGTCGTCGAGGGCACGCTGAGGCTCGCCGAGTGCCAGGTTCTCAGGGTGCTGCGAGGTCAGTACACCGGCCGCACGCTCTTTGTTGCCTTCCGGTCGGACAACATGATGCGAGAGCGCTGGCGGGATCGGATCGTGTTCCCCGAGGGAAGCGAATCGATCCTGCTGCTGACGCCGGTTGTCGACGCCGACCACCGGGTGAAGTCGGCCGACCGGTTCCGGCTCGTCGAAGGATTCACCGGCAAGATCGACCTCCCCAGGGAAGGAGCCCGGGCACAGGTGCAGGCGGTGGCGCGGCTGGCACAGATCCTGGACATGTCCGATATCCACGAGCAGTGGGCGGCACACCGCAAGCTCTTGCGGGAGATCAACCCGTACCTCGTGGAGGCCGGTTTCGAGCAGGTCCTCAAGTTCCGGCTCGGGAGACCGGAGATGGTCCCCTTGCTTCTTCGTCAGATGGGATCACGCCATGATCGGTTCCGGGTCGCGGCCCTCCAGGTGGTGGCGCAGATCTTCCGGCGCGCCAGACGCCGGGGCAGCCTGCTCGGGAACGAGGATCAGATCGTGGCGCGCATCCTCACCGTGGCCATCGAGGATCCGGTGGCCGCGGTGCGTGTGGAGGCGATCCGCGCGCTGCACGCCTACGGCGGGCACGACGTGATGGCCGCCCTCCGGGAAGTCGCCCGCTCCGATCCGTCGCAGGACGTCCGCTACCAGGCAACGATCTCGGTCTACCGGCTCAGCCACGCCGACCCGCCTCCGCAAGAGAGCGCTGTCGATCACTGACCGCACCCGGTCCCGCCGGTCAGGTCACTCCGGGCTGTCGGTCGGTTCCTGCAGATCACGAACCAGGCGCGCAAAGATCGGGTTATCCGCCAGGCGATCGCCGATCCGTGTGAGCTGGCGGCGTGCTTCCGCGCGATCCCCCGTCCGGGAGAGCGCCACCGCCAGGTTCAGAAGGACCATGGGGTTGTCCGGAGCGCGCGCGGCAGCCACCCGGAGATGGGTCGCCGCCTCTTCAGGCTCATCGAGGAGCAGCAGGGTACTCCCGAGGTCCAGACGAACCCGGACCTCGTCTGGAGCCTGCCGGACCGCGCGGAGAAAATAGTCCCGGGCCCGGATGTATTCCTGGCGTTCGAGTGCGATCTCGCCGAGACCGACGACGACCTCCGCGGCGTCATCACCCAGCAACAGGGCACGTTTCAGGTACATCTCGGCATCGCCGGGACGTCCGTCCTTCATCAGCCGGCCACCTGCATAGGCGAGGACCGCCCCGGGGTCCGGTCCGCGGCGGACGGCCCGCGCCACCCACCGCCGTCCGTCCGCCGGCATCCCGCGCGCGTACGCGTCGCGGGCAAGACCCAGGTCGAGGTCGGCGGTCTCGTAGCCGAGATCGGCAGCCCGCCGGAGCAGCGCCCGCGCGGCATTGGCGTCCTTCTGATCGAATCGCCGCTGTGCCAGGAGCAGCAAGACGGGATAGCGGTCCGGAAAACGTACCGCCATCAGGTCGAGCCGTCGGTCCGCCACCTTGTGCCGCCCCTGCCGGCTCATCAGGTCGAACAGCAGGAGGTGGGGATCGAGGCGGTCCGGATCGAGACGAACGGCCTGCTCGGCCGCGTCGATGGCCTGTCCGATGTTGTTCGCGGCCACGGACGCAAGCGCCGCATCGAAGGTCACGCGCGCGAGCTGTCGCCGAGCCAGGACATCATCGCGCCGCAGCTCGAAGGCCTGGCGCGCATGCTCCTGCGCCCTGGCGGGATCGCTCGACGCCAGGCCGATGGCAGAGAGCAGGTGAGCGGTGACGGCCGACGGCACGGTCAGGCGATCCCGCAGACCCCGCCGGCCGGCGGCATCGAGGTCCGGGAAGAAGTCCACGAGTGGCCCGGGCGCGACGACCAGACGGGACAGCAGGCTGATACCGCCGCCCGTCGCCGAGACGGGTGCGGGCTCGAGAACGAGACGCGGGCGCCCGAGATGCTCCGGCTCCGCCCGGGCGGCCAGCGCCGAGAGCGCCTGGTCGGCCATCACCAGGGTTCCCATGAGATCGACCGGCCGGTCGAGGCCAAGGGAATGCAAGGACTTGCCGGCGGCGCGGAAGCGACGCTCGAAGGTGGCCAGATCCAGCACCGGCGGCCGGGTCGGGCCGATCAGCACCAGTCCCTGGCCATCGAACCAGAGGCTGGCGTGGGGAAAGATCCGCACGAAGCTCGCGATCTCCCGCTGGAATCCAGCCGCGGTCTCCCGGGCCACGTCCAGTCCCAGGAGCAGGACCCCCTGCTCGGGCCGGAGGCGATTCCGGAGCGCAGCCAGTCGCTCCACCGTCCAGACCGACCCCGTTCCGCTCACCCGGGGAGCGAGTGGGTGGAGGATGATCACGTCGTGGCGGGCTCGACTCCAGCCCCGACCTTCCTGTGGCGACGATTCACCCGGGATGGCCAGGCCGGTGCCGTCGGAGAGCACGGTCAGATGAACATCCTTCACGGTGGTCCGGATGGCGTCGGCGATGGCTCCGGTCGGGTCGCCGACCACCAGCACATCGGCCGGCGACGGGTGCAACAGCAGAGGGAGCGTGCCCAGGAATGCCTGCCGGGCCCGCCCCGTGTCATCGAGAGTCACGGCCGTGGCGCCCTGCCAGGTGAGTTCCTCGGGGTGACCGGATTCCTGACGGACCGCCACCAGTCCGGCGCCGGACGGCGCCCACCCGGTGACACGCGTCCGGCCGAGGCGATCCGGCAGCGACGGCCTGCCATGGAACAGATGGCGCGGCGCCCGCCACGCCAGCCCCGCAGCCAGCAGCGCGCGCGCCGGCGCGGCCACCATCAGACCCCCGAGAGCCAGCACCACCGACGCCGCGACACCTCCGAGCCGCGACCGGGACCCCAGCGGTCCGCCGGCACCGAGGAACAGGGGCAAGGCGGCTCCGAGCGGCAGCGCGGCCGAGGCGAAGAGCAGCAGGCGGCCAGGGCCGAGGAGCGGCAGCAGGAGCGTCTCGACGAGGACGACCGCCACGACCGCCGTTCCGGCGACGGTCCGCACGGCCGAGATCGACACCGGCCGGCTCCCCATCCAGCCGGAACCCAGCGCGGCCAGGAAGGCCATCGAGCCGAGACTGATCAGGCCCAGGCACCACGCCGCCGCCGCTGCCCCGGGAGCCTCCGGCAACGCCGCCAGGATCAGCCACCAGGTCGCCAGTCCCTCGGACAGACCGGTCAGCGTGACCACGACGGCGGCAAGCAGGAGGAAGCAGAGGCCGACGACGAACGGCCGTTCCCCAGGCGGCATCCGCCAGCCGGACACCAGCGTCCCGGCCGCGAGGCCGGCCACCAGTGACACCAGGAGTGCCTCTCGAACCGCGAGTCCCGGTCCACAGATGAGGAGCAGGAATCGCATCCAGGCGAGCCACGTCACGACGAACAATCCGGTCGTGAGCATGTGAAGGGCCGCCGGCGTGGACGCCGGCGGCATCGCGTCGTCGCGGCCGGTGTTCGACCCGCGGCGCCATTTCTCGACCAGGAGAGTCACGCTGAAGAGCGCGGCGAAGAGAATCACCGCCCCCGGCAGCCGCCCCTGCTCCGCGGCGAAGCGGACCGACAGCACACCGACCGCACTCCCGGTCCAGAACCAGGCCAGCGAGGTCTCCCGGCGCCACAGAAAACCGAGGCCCAGCGCGAGGCCCAGGGGCCCGACGGCCAGCATGGTGCCGATCAGGCGCCATGCGGACGGACCGGCCTGCAGGGGATCGATGGAGATCAGGATGGGCGGCAACAGAAGACACAGCACGGCAGAGAGAAGAGGACCGACCGGCAGGACCCAACCTCCGGCGCCGGACCATGATGGTGACGAGCCGCCCCGACGACGGCCGATGCCCGCGGCGATTCCCAGACACAGGACGATCAGGGGCAGGGGAGCGGGAGTCGCCTGCCCTCCGGTAACCGACCCGGCCAGGAGACTCCAGGCGACCGGGATCACGCCAGCCGCGGCACCGGCGGTCCCCATGGCGATCCGTGCTGTCCAGGCCGAGCCGGCAGACCGCCCGTTGACCACACCGGTCTCCTTTCGCCGCCGGATTCTATTGGCGCCCCAGAGGCGTGTCAATATGATAAACTTCGCGCTTCCATAGCTTTGCGGAGGATCGATGAAGATTCGTGCGCTCTGTCCCGGCTGCGGTCGAACCTACGGAGTGAACCCGGACCAGCTCGGCCCCGCCGGCGCCGATTTCGCCTGCAAGGACTGCGGCACCCCGTTCCGCATCTCATCCACTGGCGAGATCCACAACCTCGGACCCGGCGAGAGCGCCGGTCTGGACGCCGCCCGGCGGCCGGTGGAGGTGATCGACCCGTCCGGTCCTCCGGCCGGAGCGGTCACCTGCCCACGGTGTCACCATCAGTTCGTTCCCGCCGCTGCCGCAACAACCCCGCCCGCCGCGGCGACGGCGGAGCCGGCGCCGTCAGCGGCCGCTCCATCCCCGGAGCCGGGAATCACCGAGGTGCAGCGCCCGACCGTGCTGGTCGTCGAGGACACGGCCTATTTTCGCGAACTGGTCAAGGAAACACTGGGAGATCGCTACCGGATGGTCCTGGTGTCCAGCCGGAAGAATGCCGTCGAGACGCTGCGCCGTGAGAAGGTCGACCTTTTGCTGCTGGACCTCAGTCTGGATGACGACGAGGACGGCCGGGATGTGCTGCGCGAGATGGGCGAGAAGCAGTGCCCCATTCTCATCTTCACGGCCCGGGACGAGGAGGAGATGTACGGTGACTGCTGGGACGAACTGCAGTCGCTTGGCGCCGATGACATGCTCATCAAGGGCATGAATGTCGGCGAGAATCTTCTGGCAAAGGTCGAGCACCTCCTCTCGGAACGACCATGATCGATCTCAAGCGGCTCCGTGCCGCTCCCGATGCCTTCCGGGCCTCGCTCGGTCGCAAACGGTTTTCCGCCAAGGATCTGGACCGTGTGCTCGAGATGGACGCGGAGCTACGGCAGGCGAAGCAGGCTGTCGAGGAGCTGAGAGCCCGGCGCAACGCCACATCGCGAAAGATTCCCCGTCTGACGGGGGAGGAGAAGATCGCGACGCTCGCCGAGATGAAGAAGCTCGCCGCCGAACTGAAGGAGCGTGAGCCCGAGCTGAAGGATCTGGAGGAACGGGTCCGCGCCGCGGCAGTGAACATCCCGAACCCTCCGTCGCCTGATGCTCCCGACGGGATCGACGAGACCTCCAACAAGATCCTGAGAGAGGTCGGTCGGCCGCCCATCTTCGACTTCACGGTGCGAGACCACGTGGAGATCGGCGAGCTCCGGGACTGGATCGACGTGAAGCGGGGTGCGCGAACGTCGGGCACGCGATTCGCGTATCTCAAGGGGGAGATCGTCGACCTGCAATTCGCCCTCGTGCGTCTTGCGCTCGACACCCTGTCGCGGCATCAGTTCCGTCCCGTCGTCCCGCCGATCGTGGTGCGCGAGAGCGCCATGTACGGAACCGGATTCTTTCCCGCCGATCGCAACGAGATCTACAAGCTGGATGGAGAAGACGGGTTCCTGGTCGGGACCTCGGAGGTTCCGCTTGCCGCCCTCCACATGAACGAGACTCTCGATGCGGCGGACCTGCCGACGCGATATGCAGGGGTCTCGACCTGCCTGCGGCGCGAGGCGGGAACCTACGGCAAGGACACCCGCGGCATCTTCCGGGTCCATCAGTTCGACAAGGTCGAGATGTTCTCGTTCTGCTCGCCCGAGGATTCGACGGCAGAACACGACCGCATCCTCTCGATCGAGGAAGAGATCCTGCAGGGCCTGGAGCTTCCCTATCGGGTGGTCAATGTCTGCACGGGAGATCTCGGCGCACCGGCCGCCAAGAAGTACGACCTCGAGGCGTGGTTGCCGGGGCAGGGGACATATCGCGAGCTCACGTCCTGCTCCAACTGCACCGACTTTCAGGCCCGCCGGCTCGGCGTTCGCGCGCGCTTTCCCGCCGGGACCGCCCTCGTTCACACACTCAACGGCACCGCCATCGCCATCGGACGGACCTTGATCGCCTTGCTCGAGAACCACCAGCAGTCCGACGGGCGGGTGTCCCTGCCGGCGGTTCTCCGACCGTACCTGGGCGGGGTAGACACCCTGTGACGCGGCGTGCCCGTCCTTGCCGCGGCACCGGCACGACCCGGGCGGCAACTCTCGCCACACCGCCCGCGCGGCCATGACCGCCACCGCCCGATCGCGCCGCCGGCGTCGGACTGCCGCGCTGCTTCTCGGCCCAGGCAGCCTGCTCATCATCGAGATCGCACTGCGCCTGGTCGGCTTCGGTGCTCCCGGCCATCGCCCGGATCCGTTCGCCGGATTCTCTCCCCAGGAAAAACTGTTCGTCCGTGACGTCGACGACGACGGCGTCGCGTGGTACCGGACACGCGATGATCGCGTCGGCGCTTTTCGACCAGCACGATTCACCGAGAAGAAGCCGGCGCGCACCGTTCGATTCTTCTGCCTCGGGGGCTCCTCGACGTACGGGTTCCCCCTCGCGGCCGAGAAGGCATTCTGTCCGCTGCTCGGCGAGGCCCTCGCCGCCGCCCACCCCGGCCACGCGGTCGAGGCCATCAACTGTGGAGGCATGTCCTATGGATCCCGTCGCGTTCTCAACATCATGCGAGAGGTGGTGGACTACCGACCTGATGCGGTCATCGTCTACATGGGACACAACGAGTATCTCGAGCGCCGGTTCTTCGCCCCGTTCCTCACCGAGTCCGCCTGGCGACGCTCATTGAGGGGACATCTCAACCAGGTCCGGATCTACACGGCGCTGCGCCGCCTGCTGGCGCCCCTCACCCGGACAGCCGCGCGACCGGATACCGGACTTTTCGGCGTGGGGCCGGCGCGCGATGACTCGCGACGGGTGCCTCGAGATCCAGAGGAAGACGCCCTCATCGAACGACGCTTCCGCTTCGTGGTCGAAGAGATGTCCGCCCTGGCCCGGTCCCGGAACATCCCCCTGCTGCTCGTACGACCCGGGGCCAATCTCCGCGGCTGGGCCCCGGAGGCCAGCGAGTGGCGCGCCGGCCTGCCACCCGACCTGCAGCAGGAACGATCCGGCGCGACGGCCCGCGCCCGGGCGGCCCACCAGCGAGGCGACGAGGCGGCGGCGCTGGCCGCGGTGAACAAGGCACTGGCCATCGACCCGACCGCGGCCGAGATCCTTTTTCTCCAGGCCCAGATCCTCGAGAGTCTGCACCGGCTGGATGAGGCCCGGGACGCCTATCGTGTGGCTCGCGACCGGGACGGGGTCCCGATCCGGATCACGAGCGCCCTCGGTGCCATCATCTCCCGTGCGTGGGGCGATGAACATCTCCTGCACCTCGACGCGGCCGGAGAACTGGCCACCGCCTCGCCGGACGGCATCGTCGGCAACGAGATGATCCTCGACTATTGCCACCCCACCGCCGCCGGACATCGCCGGATCGCGGGGTTGCTGTACACGGCCCTCCAGGCCACGCTCTGGCCGGACCAGCCCGCGGGACACCTGGACCCGTCCATCTGGGACCGGCCGGAGCCGAACACGTCCTCCTCGGCCTTCGGCACGGCGTGGCAGGGACAGATGCTGTTGCGCCAGGGACGGGTCGCCGAGGCGCTCCCCCTGTTCCGCCAGGCGGTGGCACGGGATCCGGAACTGGCCACCGCGCAGGAGGGTCTGGGCCGCACCCTGGTGATGACCGGAGCCGTGGATGAGGGAGTGAGACACCTCGAGCGTGCCACCCGGCTTGACCCGGAAGCCGGTCTCGGGTGGAACAATCTCGGCCTGGCGTACGTCGTCGCCGGGCGACTCCCCGATGCCGTCGCCGCCTTCCGGACCGCCGTGGCCACCGGGGTGGGCACCGGGGTGAGCCGGAAGAACCTGGCCGATGTCTTGCTCCGCTCGGGGCAGCTCGACGAGGCGCGCCGGGAGATCGAGGCGGCGCTGGCCGCAAGCCCCGCCTCATCGGCCGCCTGGACCACTCGTGGACGGATCGCGGAGCAGCAGGGCGACCGGACCGCCGCCGTCGAGGCCTACCGGCGCGCGCTTGACCTCGACCCCGGCGCGACCCCCGCCGCCGACGGGCTGGCGCGCCTCGGAGCCGGGCCGCGCTGATCCCGCGGCACGACCATGCACAGGATCTGTGGAAATCCGTGTGGAAAGACGCCCCAAATCGTTGCACACGGCGCACATCCCAGGCCTGCACATGATCCGGGGTGGCATCGCAAGTCATTGAAAAACAAGGCTCGAGATGTTCCGTTCCGGCCGCCCCCGTCGTTTCCCGGAAGAAGGGTCCGGACGGCCCTCCGTGCGGGCGATCCGGCTTGACTTGCTCCCATCGGGCCTTATTCATGAAGCGGGGGTCTTGCCGCCATGTCGAGATCTGTCTTCGCCGATTTCACCGCTCATTACGACGCCGGTGACGTGCTGTTCTCCTCCGGGGACGCCGGCACCACCGTGTTCGTGGTGCAGTCGGGTTCCATCGAACTCGTCCGTGACGACGAGGGCGGTTCATCGGCCGTGTATGCCCTGATGGAGAAGGGCGACTTCTTCGGTGAGATGTCGCTGCTCGCCGGCACCCCACGCAGTTTCACCGCCCGGGCGGCGGAGGCGTCGGATGTCATCGAGATCAGCCCCGCCCTGTTCGACCGGATGATTCGCGGCAACATCGAGATCGCGGTCCGGATGCTCCGCAAGCTCTCCGCCCGTCTGTCGACGATGGAGCAGCGCCTCGCCCAGTTCCGGGCCCAGCCCCGCTCGAGCCCGGCACCGCCGGCCCCGATCCCCGCCGGCGGCGCCCAGCGCTCCGCTCGTCCGGCGGCCACACCGCCCCCCCGGCCGGCACCGGCGATCGCGAAGGAGCCGGGGCAGGGAAACGGGACGGTGGTGGAACCCCACTACCTGGTCGAGACATCGAGACACGAGGTGTTCACACTGCCCCCCGGGACCGCCTGCGTCGGTCGGTTCGATCCGGTCACCGGCACCCGCCCGGAGGTCGACCTGACCTTGCTGGACCTGAAGCGCTCGGTCTCGCGCCGCCATGCCGTCATCACCATCGACGACGGCGGGTGCCTCGTCACCGAGGAGGTCGGCGCCCTCAACGGCACCACGGTCAACGGCACGAAGCTGACGCCGGGGGAGCCGGTCCCGGTCCAGGACGGCGACGAGGTGGCCTTCGGCAGCGTCGTCCTCACCTTCCAGTCCGCGGCTCCCTGACCCGCACGCCACACCCTGATTGACGGCAGCCGGTTCCCATGTTAGTTTCTGGGCGGAAGTTGTTGCGTACCGGAGGGTTGGAGCTTTCCGTCCGGAGCCGGAGGCGACCCTCTCGCCAGGGCATCCCGACGGCGTTCGCCACCGAGCGAGCGCTGCCGCCCCACGGAAACAGACAGGGTGCCGTCACCATCGCCCGGAGTCCCGCGGGCCGGCACAGGAGTGGAGATGTTGGAGACTCCCAGCCCCATCGAGACCGGAAACCCCGCCGGGTCCACGGATCTGGCCGCCGCCTACCGCTTCATCCTGCCGACATTCGAGGGGCCGCTCGACCTGCTGCTGCACCTGATCCGTGTGAACGAGGTCGACATCGCCGACATCCCGGTGGTCGAGATTGCCAGACAGTACGACAGGATGATCGACCTGATGCAGGAGATGAATCTCGAGGTGGCGGGCGACTTCCTCGTCATGGCGGCAACCCTGGTCTACATCAAGTCGAAGTTCCTCCTTCCGGCGGATCAGGAACGCATCGCCCTGGGCATCGAGGAAGATCCGCGCGCGGATCTCACCCGCGCCCTCATCGAGCACGAACGTTTTCGCCGGGCGGCCGACAGGCTGGCGGAGAAGGAGCGCCTCGCCGCGCTGAGTTTCACGCGGCCACCGGACACCGCCGGCGACGTGGAGGGCTACCTCGATGTCACGGTCGCCAATCTCGTGCTGGCGCTGCAACGCTCCGTCGAGGCCGCGAACCGGCGGCAAGCGTTGCGATCGACGCGGCAGGAGATGCCGCTGTCGGTCATGGTGGAGCGCATTCTCTCGCGGCTCGCGCACGAGGACTTCATCAGCTTCGGCACCCTGGTGGGGAACACGGATGGCGAGATCTCCCGGCTCGAGGTCCGGATCGTGGCGTTTCTCGCGGTGCTTGAACTGGTCCGGCAGGGAAAGATCCGCGCCTTTCAGCGCGGCCCGTTCGAAGAGATGCGCCTGCGAGGAGAACATCCGTCATGAGCCTTCCCGATCGTCTCGCCCTGCTGGAAGCCCTGCTGTTCGTCTCCGACCGGCCGCTGGCCGCGAAGGAACTGGCGGAGTTTCTAGGCGACACCGATACGTCCGGCGTCGATGCAGCGCTCCAGGAACTCGGAGAACATCACGCATCGCGCGACGGAGGGTTCAAGATCGAGAAGATCGCCGGCGGGTTCCGCCTGGCCACACGCCCCGATCACGGCGATGCGATCAAGGAGTTCTTTCGCTTCAAGAACCGCCACAAGCTCTCCCGGGCGGCCCTGGAGACGCTCGCCATCATCGCCTACCGGCAGCCGGCGACCCACCCGGAGATCCAGGAGATACGGGGTGTCTCATCGGATTCGGCACTCAGGACACTGGTGGAACGTCGACTGGTGAAGATCGCCGGACGCAAGGATACGGTGGGCAAGCCGCTCCTCTACGGCACGACGCGCCAGTTCCTGGAACATTTCCGTCTCGGCTCGCTGGACGATCTTCCCCCGATGGACGAACTCGAGCACCTGCTCGTCGCCGTCGAGGATGCCGACCCCGCCGGCGATGTCACCTCGCCACCGGCCGGGGACCACGCCTCGCCGACGTCGCCACCTGAACCGGCCCCCTTGCGCGCCGTGCCCACCCCCGTCGCGGCGACATCGCCCTTTCCGGAGACGGATCCAGCGTGACCGAGCGCATCCAGAAGGTTCTGTCCCACGCAGGCGTGGTGTCGCGGCGAGAAGGGGAACGGCTCCTGACAGCCGGCCGGATCACGGTCAACGGGCGGGTCGTCACGCGCCTGGGAACCCGTATCAGGCCGCAGGACCAGCTGGCGGTCGACGGACAGTCGGTTCGCCGGATCGCGCCGACGTACCTTCTGATGTACAAGCCGCGCAACGTGGTCACCACCCTGTCGGATCCCGAGGGTCGCGCCACTGTCGGCGACCTGCTTCCGCGCCTGGATGTCCGGGTCTTTCCGGTCGGCCGTCTCGACTACGCCAGCGAGGGGCTGCTGCTCTTCACCAACGATGGGGCACTCGCCCAGGCCCTGCTCCGACCGGCCACGCACGTCCCGAAGATCTATTCCGTGAAGGTCCGCGGGTTGCCCGACCCCGGATCCCTCCGGCGACTCCGCCAACCGTTTCGGCTCGCCGGGCGGCGCACCCGCCCGGCCGCGGTGAGACTCGTCCGTGGCGGCCCTCGATCGGTTGTCGAGGTCACGCTGGTCGAGGGTGTGAAGAACCAGATCCGTGAGATGTTCTGGCGCGTCGGCCATCCGGTTCTGCGCCTGCGCCGGATCGCCATCGGGCCGTTGCGGGATGCCGGGCTGGCAAGCGGCTCCTGCCGCCACCTCACGGCGGAGGAGGTCACCGCGCTCGGCGCCTGGGTGGAGACTCCGGCACAGCGCGTGGCGCGATGATGGCGCGACTCCCGCTGGCGATTGCCCCACAGGTGGACCGCATCGTTCCGTATGTCCCCGGCAAACCGATCGAGGAGGTCGAGCGCGACCTCGGGCTGACGGAGACCGTGAAGCTGGCCAGCAACGAGAACCCGCTCGGCCCCTCGCCGCTGGCGGTCGAGGCCATCCGGCAGAGCGCCCGGAGAGTTCACCGCTATCCAGATGGCGGCGCCTTCTATCTCAAGCAGCGCCTCGCCGAGGCCCTCGATGTCTCACCGGCATCTCTCATCGTCGGCAACGGCTCGACGGAGATCGTGGAGATGCTGGCCAAGACGTTCCTGCCGCCGGACGGTGAGTCACTGGTCTCGGACGGCGCGTTCATCATGTATCGCATCGCGACGATGGCGGCATCGGCGACCTGCCGGTCGGTCCCCATGACCCGGGGCCTTCGCCACGACCTTCCCGGTCTGGTGGCGGGGATCGGGCCGCAGACACGCCTCGTGTTCATCGCCAACCCGAACAACCCCACCGGCACCCGCGTCAGCCGTGCCGAGCTGAATGCCTACTTCGACGCCATCCCGCCCCACGTCCTGACTGTTGTCGACGAGGCCTACCGGGAGTACATCGACGAGCCCGATTATCCGGACGCCACGGACGCGCTGCGGGCCGGCCACCTGGTCATCGTTCTGAGGACCTTCTCCAAGATCCACGGGCTGGCCGGCATTCGCATGGGCTACGGGATCACCACCCCGGCGGTGGTCGAGGCCCTGGAAAAGGTCCGGTCGCCGTTCAACACCAGTGCCGTGGCGCAGGCCGCCGCTCTGGCGGCGCTGGATGACGCGGAGCACGCCCTGCGATCGCGGCAGGCGAACGGTGCCGAACGAGCCCGTCTGGAGGCTGCGTTGACCGCCCGGGGCATCACCTTCGTCCCGTCCAGCGCCAACTTCGTCCTGATGAAACCGGGCCCTTCCGGACGGGATGCGTTCGAGGCTCTCCTGCGGCTCGGTGTCATCGTGAGGCCCATGAACGGCTACGGCTTTCCGGACCATCTCCGCGTCTCCGTCGGCACGGTGAAAGAGAATGATTGCTTTCTTGCGGCCCTGGACGCCATCCGGCGCCAGGAGGGGATCGCCACCGCTTGACACCCGGGGTGGCCACGTTTAAGATGAAGTGTTTTCAAGTGGTTAGGAATCCGGAGTCATATCCGGTCCGAACAAAATCCACGGACCGTCGGCGGAGGGGACTGCCGGCTGGCCCACGAGGAGGTTGGTGAATGGAGCCCCAGAAGCAGCCTGGTCCCGAGGGGGACCGGAAGGACAGCGAGGCGCCGGCGGTGGCGTCATCGAACGAGCCTGACGCGAGGAATCTGCTCACGCCGGTCGATCTGCTCTCCGGCACCCCGGAGAAGCTGTCCAGCGAGGAGTACGGAAAGCTTCTCGACATGTATGACCACTCGTTCCGCGATCTCTCGGAGGGACAGGTGGTCAAGGGCAAGGTGATCAAGCTCCTTCCCAACGAGGTCGTCGTCGATGTGGGTTACAAGTCGGAAGGCATCATCGATGTCGACGAGTTCACGGACCGGGAAGGCAACGTGCAGGTCGCCGAGGGGGATGAGGTCGAGGTGCTCCTCGAGCGCACCGAGAACAAGGCGGGTTACCTCGTCCTGTCCCGGGAAAAGGCCGAGAAGATGAAGGTGTGGGAGCGCGTCGAGAAGGCCTTCCGTGACGGCGATGCCATCACCGGACGCGTGGTCGAGCGGATCAAGGGCGGACTCGCCGTGGACATCGGCATCCGTGCGTTCCTGCCCGGGTCGCTCGTGGACCTGCGCCCGGTCCGCAACCTGGACTCCTACCGGGGCCAGGAGATCCGGATGCGCGTCATCAAGGTGAACCGGCGGCGGGGCAACATCGTGCTGTCACGCAAGGCGATCCTTGATGAAGAGAACAAGGAAAAGAAGCAGAAGACGCTCGACACACTCGAGGAAGGGAAGATCGTCAAGGGTGTCGTGAAGAATCTCACCGAGTACGGCGCATTCGTCGATCTCGGCGGGCTCGACGGTCTTCTCCACATCACCGACATGTCGTGGGGACGGATCAATCATCCGTCCGAGCTGTTCACCATCGGCGACGAGGTCGAGGTGGTGATTCTCAAGTTCGACACGGAACGGGAACGTGTCTCCCTGGGATACAAGCAGCGCACGCCGGACCCGTGGGCTGCGGTGGAAGACCGCTACGCCATCGGCTCCCGTGTCACCGGCAAGATCGTGAGTCTGACGGACTACGGCGCCTTCGTGGAGCTGGAGGAAGGCGTGGAGGGCTTGATTCACGTGTCGGCCATGTCCTGGACCAAGCGGGTCAAGCACCCCTCCAAGATCGTGACCGTCGGAGATTCCGTCGAGGCCATGGTTCTCGATCTCGACAAGGAGAACCGGCGTCTGTCGCTCGGTCTGAAGCAGACAGAGCCGAACCCCTGGGCCCTCATCGACGAGAAGTACGAGGTGGGATCCCGGATCACGGGGACGGTTCGCAACCTGACGAACTTCGGAGCCTTCATCGAGGTCGAGGACGGCGTCGACGGCCTTGTGCACATCTCGGATCTGTCCTGGTCCAAGCGGATCAAGCACCCGTCGGAGATCCTGAAGAAGGGCGACGAGGTGGAGGCCGTCATTCTCAAGATCGACACGGACAACCAGCGTCTCTCCCTCGGCGTGAAGCAACTTCAGCCGAATGTCTGGGATGGCTTCTTCCAGTCCGCCAACGTCGGTGATGTGGTGCGCGGCCGGGTGGTCCGACTCACCGAGTTCGGAGCCTTCGTGGAGCTGGATGAGGGCATCGAGGGGCTGGTCCATGTCTCCGAGTTCTCCTCGTCTCGCGTCGATAACCCGGAGACTTACTTCGACATCGGCGACGAGATCGATGTCAAGATCATCAAACTCGACCCCGTCGACAACAAGGTGGGGCTGTCGGTGAAAGCAGTGATCGAGGGGGTCGAGACTCACGACCTCCACACCTACGCCCGTGACGGCGGCGGCGCGAGCCTCGCCGATGTGGTGGGTGCCGAACTGGGCCGGCGGAAAGGGGAAAGCCGCCGGCGGCGCAGGGATCGATTCGCGGGGGACGACGGAGATGACGAGTAGACCCGTCGGTCGGAACGAGGACGCTGCGTTCGCGGCGCCCAGGCAGGAGGATACGAGGTCATGACGCGCGCGGAGCTGGTCGAGCACGTCACGCGGGTCTCGGAGCTGTCCAAGAAGCACTCCGAGATCGTCGTCAATACCATCTTCGATTCGATCATCCAGGCCCTGAAGAGCGATGAGAAGATCGAGTTGCGCGGATTCGGCAGCTTCCGCATCCGCAGGCGCCAGTCACGCGTGGGACGGAATCCCAAGACCGGCGCACGCGTCGAGGTTCCGGCCAAGAAGATCCCCTACTTCAAGCCCGGCAAGGAGTTGAAGGAACTCATCAACTCCACCGACGACTCTCCACCGGCGCTCGCCTGGGAGGCCGCCGCGCCGCTGGGAGATCGTGATCCATCCGGCTACTGAGTCTGCGGACCGGATGCGGATGAGATGGATCGAATCTTCACGCCGTGGCGCCTCCAGTACCTGAGGGCAATTCACGATGGGTCCGGATGCGTGTTCTGTACCGCCCTGGCCGCACCGGATGACGCCCGGGTCTACATCCTGGACCGCGGGCCGGACGTGTTCGTGATTCTCAACATCTTTCCGTACAGTAACGGTCACGTCATGGTCGTTCCCCGGCGCCACGTGGCCCGTCTGACCGATGCGTCGCCGGAGGCGAGGCGCAACATGATCGAGACGGCTGCGCGGTGCGAGACGATCCTGCAACGAGCCTACGAACCGGATGGCTTCAACGTGGGGTTGAATCTTGGACGGGCAGCCGGTGCGGGCATCGCCGAGCACCTGCACCTGCACGTCGTGCCCCGCTGGGACGGCGACACGAACTTCTCCACGGTCATCGGCGATACTCGATTCATTCCCGAGACGCCGCAGCAAACCTATGACCGCCTGGCGCCGCTCTTCCGGACAGCGAACTGAGGTCGTGCGATGACCTCTTCACGCGGCCGGTTCTTCATCAAGACCTGGGGCTGTGCCATGAACGTTCACGACGAGCAGAAGATGGCGTCCTGCCTGGAAGGCGATGGCTGGCAGCGTGCCACCCGGGCGGCGGAGGCTGACCTCATCCTGCTCAACACCTGCTCCGTGCGCGAGAAGTCGGCGGAGAAGCTGTTCACCTTCCTGGGGCGGCTGAAGCGTTTCCAGGATCGATCTCCCGGGAAGCGTATCGGCGTCACGGGCTGTGTCGCCCAGCAGGAGGGGGAACATATCTTCAAGCGCGCGCCCCACGTGGATCTGGTCATCGGTCCGCGACGCATCGGGCGCATCGCCGAGCTGGTGCGGGACAGCGGAGGTCCAGCTCGACAGGTCGATACCGCGCTCGACGACCTGACCGCCATCTACTGGGACGGCGGACGGGCCACCCGCGGAGGCAGCAAGGCGTACGTGACGATCATGGAAGGGTGCAACATGGGATGCACGTTCTGCATCGTGCCCCAGACTCGCGGCCGCGAGATTCACCGACCCTTCGCATCGATCGTTGCGGAGTGTCGGCGCCGGGTCGCGGAGGGCATCACCGAGATCGAATTTCTCGGCCAGACGGTGAATGCGTATCGCCACGGCGGGCGGGCATTCCACCACCTCCTGGACGAGGTGGCCCGGATATCCGGACTGCAGCGTCTCCGTTTCACCAGTTCTCACCCGGCATTCTTCACGCCTGACACGGCAACGGTCATGGCAGCGCACGAGACGATCTGCTCGCATCTCCATCTGCCGGTGCAGTCCGGCTCGGACCGGATGCTCAAGGCCATGCGTCGCGGGCACACGGTGGCCGACTACCGGCGTCGGCTCGACGATCTCAGGAACAAGATCCCGAACATCGCCCTGTCGACGGACATCATCGCCGGCTACCCAGGGGAGACCGATGCCGATTTCGCCCGGACTCTCGAGCTTGTCGAGGACGTCCGATACTCGCAGGTGTTCGCCTTCAAGTATTCACCTCGCCCGGCGACACCTGCGGTGGAGCTCGATGACGACATACCCGAGGCGGTCAAGGGGGAACGCCTCGCGCGCCTGTTCGCATTGCAGGATCGGATCTCCCTGAGCGACAACCGGAAGATGGTGGGGGAGGTGATGCCGGTGCTGTTCGACGGACTGTCGCGCCTCGACGACCAGGTGGCCGCGGGCCGCACCGAGTGTAACCGCGTCGTCAACGCCCCCGGTCTCGCACCTGCCGACGTGGCCGGACAGGTCGTTCTGGTGCGCATCACCGCCGCCGGCACCCACTCCCTGGCCGGGGTCGCGGCGCGGGCATGAGAACCGCCTTGACTTGTTTCCCGTCCCATCCTATAAACTGGTCTCATTCGGACTGGTCTCATACGACGTCATCATCGCCAGGCCGTACGGAACCGGCCGGCGCGAAAGGGTCACCATGGAAGTCGAAATGAAAGTCAAGAGCCTGATGATGGACCCGGTGACCCAGATGCCCATCGTCATCCTGCGTGACTCGGCGGGGGAGGCGATTCTGCCCATCTGGGTGGGTCTGTTCGAGGCCAACGCGATCGCCCTCCAGCTCGAGAACATCACGACCCCCCGGCCCATGACGCACGACCTGCTCCGCTCGATCCTGTCCACGGTCGCCGCCCAGGTCGAGCGCATCGTCATCACGGATCTGAAGGAAAACACCTTCTACGCCAGCCTCCATCTCAGCCTGGACGGCGAGCCCGTCCAGGTCGACAGCCGTCCGTCAGACGCCATCGCCCTGGCGCTGCGCACGGATTCACCGATCTTCGCCAACGACACGGTCATCGACAAGGCCAAGAGCAACGAGCTGCGGGATGATCCCGAGGAGTCGGAGCGGCTCCGGACCTGGCTCGAGAAGCTCGATCCCAACGAGCTGGGCCAGTACGAGAACTAGTGGCCGACCGTCAGGATCCGACCTCTGCCTGAACCGGCACCCCGGTCGACTCGGTCCCTGGGTGCAACGCTTGAACGATATTTCACAAGCAACCTCTGCCTGCGCGTCTCCTTGACACCGTTTTCCCGCCGCCACTAACATACGCGCCGGCCGCCCAGGCGGAGGAAAGCCCACCGCGCTCCCGGCCTTCCATCTGTCCGCTGCCGTCCCTCCGCAGCCCACCGGGTCCGCAACCCGCATGATCCTGACCATCGCCAACCAGAAGGGTGGGGTTGGAAAGACCACCACGGCGATCAACCTCGCCGCGGCGTTTGCGCAGCGCGGACTCAAGACCCTGCTCGTCGACCTCGATCCCCAGGCAAACTGCACGCTGTCGTACATCGACATGGACAAGGTCGAGGCCTCCATGTACGACGTCATGGTGGACTCCGCGGCACCGCTGGCCTCCATCATCACCAACTCCTCGATCCTCTGCCTCGACGTGGCTCCGGCGCGCATCTCCCTCGCCAAGTTCGAGAGTCGCATGGTGTCGGAATTCGATGCCCACTTCCGTCTCAAGGACCGCCTCGACACCATCGCCGCCGACTACGAGCACATCGTCATCGACACGCCGCCCACACTGGGCCTCCTCACGGTCAATGCCATGGTCGCGTCGACCCACGTCGTGATCCCGATCCAGTCCTCTTACTACGCCCTGGAGGGGACCGACGACCTTGTCGAGACCATCGACAAGATCCGGCAGCGGCCCAACCCAGAACTCCAGCTCCTCGGCGTGGTCATCACGCTCCACGACCGCCGCACCGTCCTGGGACGCGACATCAAGAACCGGATTCACGAGGTCTTCAAGGACAAGGTGTTCGACACCGTGATCTCCAAGAACGTCCGGCTCGAGGAGAGTCCCGCCTACAAGCAGTCGATCTTCACCTTCGCGCCCAACTCCACCGGCGCGATGGAGTACTACAAGCTCTCGGAGGAGGTCATCAACCGTGGATAAGATGCGAGGCTTGCCCGCCACGAAGAAGATGCGCCATGACTCTCACTTCGTCGACCGTCTGACCGCCCGTCCGTCGGGCAAGATCGGCATCCAGTTGCCGATCGATCGCATCGACCCCAACCCCGACCAGCCCCGGCGCCACATGCAGGGCATCCGGCAGCTCGTGGCATCGATCCAGGAACAGGGAGTGCTCGAGCCGCTCCTCGTCCGCAGCAGGGGAGACCGCTTCCAGATCATCGCCGGCGAACGCCGTTTTCGCGCGGCCCAGGAGGCCGGCCTGCGGACCGTCCCCTGCGTGGAACTCGACGTCGACGACAGGGGATGCCTCGAGATCTCCCTGGTGGAGAATCTCCAGCGCCGCGACCTGACTCCGTTCGAGGAAGCCGACGCCCTGGCACAGCTGAAGGAGGACTTCGGCTACACCCAGGAGCAGATCGCCCGCAAGATCGGCCGTTCCCGCAACGCCGTCTCCGAGATGCTCACGCTCTCGACCGTTCCCCAGGCCATCCGCGACCGCTGTGAGAAGGCCGGTCTACGCGCCCGTTCCGCTCTGGTCCAGATCGCCCGTCTCCCGGACGCCGACCAGATGGCCGAGGTCATCGACACCGCGGCCCGCGAGGACCTCAGCCGGGATGAGCTCCGGCAGATGCTCCGGGAAGACGACCGCGTCCCGGACCCGTCTCACGGCAACCCGTCGGTCAAGAGCCGCGACTCCGGTTACCTGTTCCGCTACCGCGACCCGGAGCGCAAGATACGGTTCCAGCTCCGCTTCGCAGACCGGGACCGGGTGGAGACCGACGAGCTCATCGCCACCCTGAAGAAGATCATCGCCGACCTGCGCAAGAACCGCTGACAGGGAACCTCGAGGTGGGCGCGACGAGCCCGGGGAGCCGGGCGCGGGCCCGCAACGGAAAGCCCCAGGGCGAGGCGCGTGGCGGAACCTCAAGCGTCGCCTCAACGGTCGGCACGCCGACCCCTCAACCAGCCCATGGTGGTGCGAGGGCGCTTCTGTTGCCGCTGACCCACCGCGGCTGGCCAGGGTCCGGGCCGAGACGCCGTCGATTGCCTCTTCGCCGTCCTCGGTCCTGGGCCGCCAGAAGGCTTGGCGAGCCCACCTTCACGGGCTATAGCCACCGACCACGATGGCGAGGGGGCCCGGCTGGCGCCTCATGGCGACGTCGTCCGGTCCCATTGCGTCGCTCCGGGGATGGCATGGCGCCAGCAACGCACGCTGGTGGGCAGCCGCGGCCTGGCTTCTGACCCGCGACGGAGGATGAGGCCGGCCTGTGGCGGGAAGCAGGGCCCCACGGGACGGTGACCCCGACCGGCCGAGTTGCACCGGCAGGGGTGGCAGAGCTGGGGGGGCACGCGATGCGGGGGGCGGCGCGTCCTTGCTACCTAACGCGTCCTCATAGCTTGGTACTTAAGACTTGACACCAACGTACTCCAAGCCAAATCGCATTCTGCCACGGGTTCGGTCGCGCTCCGGATGTGCACGCGCGGCGTTGTTGGA
>JBHHZI010000035.1:0-24030 GCA_046757965.1 Acidobacteriota bacterium
TGACGTGAGCACCGGCCGGGCCCGGCAGGACACCTGTCATCAGCAGCGGGTCCGTGCGCGGCACGGGCGAGCCAGTATATCCCAGCCATCGGCGATGGACCGGCCGGACAGCGGGAACGGGCCGGCAATCGGATAGACTGCCGCGCGGAGAACCCTCGTGAAACTGCTCACCGCGCCGCGCCCGATTGATGCGGTCATCACGCCACCCCCGTCGAAATCACTCACTCACCGCGCCCTCATCGCCGCGGCGCTGGCGCCGGGAAGGACTCGCCTGGCGAACCCGCTCGACGCCGAGGACACGCGTCTGACGGCGTCCGCACTGGCCCGCCTGGGAGCGGGTGTGCGCCGCTCCTCCACCGCCTGGTGGGAGATCGAGGGCTGGCCGGACGGCAGGCCACCACCGGGCGGGCCGCCGCTCGTCCGCCTGCAACTCGGCAACTCCGGCACCTCGCTGCGTCTCCTGATGCCGGTGGCCGCGCTGGGAACACGCAGCACCCTTTTTGACGGCCGTCCACGTCTGCGCCGTCGGCCCGTGGGGCCGCTGGCGGCGGCGCTGAGGAGCCGGGGGGTGCAGGTCGACGAGCAGGGCCGCCCCGGCTGTCCCCCGGTGATCGTGACCGGGCCTCTCACCGGCGGTGCGCTTGCCATCGACGCCGCCGCCAGCAGCCAGTTCGTCTCCGGCTTGCTCCTCGCCGGGCCCCGGGCCGGAGGACCGGTTCATGTCGATGTTCTCTGCCTCTCGTCGCGACCGTACGTGGATCTGACCCGCGACGTCATGGCCTCTTTCGGGGTCCAGGTCAGGCCGGACGACCGAGGTCGTTTCGAGATCTCGCCGGCCACCTACCGCTCTCCCGGGACCTACCGCGTCGAGGCCGACGCCTCCGCGGCCGCCTTCCTCCTCGCTGCCGGCGCCGCAACAGGCGGCCGGGTCCGGGTCACGGGCGTGGGGCAGGACTCTCCCCAGGGCGACCGGCGATTCCTCGACCAGCTCGCCGCGATGGGCTGTTCGACCACTGCCGGACCGGACTGGATGGAGGTCTCGGGTCCTCTCCGTCACGGCCTGACCGCCGACCTGAATGACACGCCGGACCTGGTGCCTCCCCGGGCGGCGGTGGCCCTGCTGGCCCCCACCCCGTCGCGCCGGGCGGGCATCGCGCATCTGCGCCACAAGGAGTCGGACCGGCTCGCGGCCCTGGCGGCGGAAGCCGCCAGGCTGGGGGGCGCGGTGGAGGCAGGCCCGGATTTTCTGGCGATCGATCCCGCCCCTCTGCACGGCGCCGAGGTCGCCGCCCACGACGACCACCGGATCGCCATGGCCATGGCCATCGTGGCGCTTCGCGTGCCCGGCATGAGTCTCGACGACCCGGACTGCGTCGGCAAGTCCTACCCGGGCTTCTTCGACGACCTCGCCCGGATGATTCACGGCAGCGCCCGCTGACACTGAGGACCTGCCGGGCACCGTGGAGTCCGCCAGCCCGGCCACCTGGCGCAGGCGCCCCAGATAAAAGCCCCCGCGGTTTCCCGCGGGGGCTCCTGAGTGTCTTCCGACTCGTCACGAGCCGGCTTGCTTTCGACGGGGGAACTAGAAGCGCAGGCGGAGCTGGCCCCAGGCCCGGAGGATGTCGTCGGCATCCGCCGGGGCGGTCAGGTCATCCAGCAGGTCGCCTGCCGTCAGATTCGCGATGCCGACCTGGACGGCGACGTTGGAGGAGTAGTCGAAGCCGTACTTCACATCGAACTCCGTCCCGATGTCGTTCTCTGCCAGTGGGCCGATGATGATGTCCTCGGTGGTCTGCAGCTGGTGCACATCGAAGGCGAAGTGATGGTTGCCCGAGGTGACCGCATAGCCGATGTTGTAGTCCGTGATATTGCTGAAGCCCAGGCCCGCGAAGCTGATGCCGCTGGACGCCGTGGAACTGACGATGTTGGCGCCGAGCACTCCGAACAGGTCGGTGTCACCCAGACGGTTATGCGCGTGGATGTCCGGGAACAGCGGCAGGTACGCCTCCAGGTCGGTGTCACCCGGAGTATCGTCACCCGAGGCGAGGAACAGGCCGGCATGAATGCGGCTGTGGGCATCGCTGCCATGGGCCCAGTTGTAGCCCAGCCAGCCCTCGAAGACCGTCCCCTGGATGTCGCAGTTGGGGCAGATCAGCGCCGAGGCAGCATTCATGTTCTCGTCGTAGTCGCCCGACTGGATGGCGGCTTCCGCGCTCCAGTCCCAGTGCCGGCCATCCTCGATCTGGTCGCGGCTGGTCACCGGGCGCGCCCACAGCGCGCCGAGGGTGTAGACCTGATGCTGGTCCAGGAAACCGAACGGGCCGTTGGCGCCGATGTTGTCATCCTTGTTGAGGATGTAGGGCTCGATGTACTGGCCATCATCGCCGATGTCGAAGCGAGCGTGGGCTCCCCAGAAGATGATGTCCTCGTCGCCGCCGTTGGGCAGGCCGCTGGCCAGGATGCCATTGATCGAGACGTTGCCCTCGCCGACGTTGTAGTAGAAGCCGTTGACGTTCCAGCGGTCCGAGTTCCACGTGGCGCGGATGCCGTCGAAGGTCAGGCCGTTGAAGAAGTCCAGGTCACCCATCTGCAGCTCGTTGCCGAGGGTGTGCTCCGCCCGGCCGACGCGCAGCGAGAAGTTGCTTCCGCCGATGTTCTTCAGATCGACAAAGCCCTGGTAGAGAACGGTCTCCGAGGTGCCGAAGTCGGCCCGGAACGCCTGCAGCAGCGTGTCATCCGCGCTGCCGAAGTTGCCCACCGGGAACTGGCCGCCGAAGACGCCGTTGTTCTGGATCTCGATGTGACCGACGACATCCTTCGCGAACTCGCCGGTGACACCGACGCGCACGCGGTACGGGAAGAAGTCGACGTCATCATCCAGGGCAGTACCCGACCCCACCTCATCCTGGGCATCCAGGGTGTTCGACGAGAACTCGTAGCGCGCCCGGATCTCTCCATGAACGGAGAACTTGCCGCTGTCCGCGGCGCGGGACGGTCCGACCACCAGCAGGCCGGCTCCGACCAGCATGGCAAACGTGACGAATTTCTTCATGCGCTTCCTCCCACAGTCGTCTGCATCAGACGATGTCCCGGCTTCGCCGGGCCCTGTTAACGACATCCCACTGCTCTGGGCGGTGAAGCCACCCGGCTCCATCGCCCGGGAGGGTGACGCAGGACGCACACCTCCCCCGACTCAGGAGGCCATCCATTCGCAAGAGAGTTGCCAGGCCGGGACCGGGCCGCGTGAAAAAAGGAGAACCGGTATTAAATTCATGGACTTACAAGATTTCGTCGACGACGTGATGGAGCCGTTCCGGCCCCCGACACCGGGTGCGGTCTCCAATCCGCTGAATTTTCCGTCCAACTGATTGGATCCGTGGTGATCCACAGCGCCTCGCTGGCCGTCCGCGGACAGGTGTCCCGCACAGTGTGCGACCGAGCACGCAGCCGCACCAGCCGCTCCCCCGGCAAGGTGTTGGGGGCGCCGGGCGTTCACCTTGTCGCCGGCGGGCGCTCCCCGTGACCTGGGTCGACCGTCATCGACCCGGCGTTCATTCCGGCCGGCCGGTCCCGACATTTCCGGCTGCCAGGAGCCTCGCCGGCGGTGGCCCCCACCGGCGGTGTGTGAAAGAGGCGGGGCTAGAAGAACGTCAGGCCGAAGAACGCGGTGAGGAGATTCAGGTCGTCGCCATCGAGGCTGCCGTCGGCGTCGATATCGAGGTAGAAGTCGTAGCTCGGGTCGGACGCGCTGATGCCGAACAGGCGGGCCAGTGCGGCGAGGTCGAAGCCGTCGGTGCGGGCCGAGCCATCCATGTCGGTGCGCTCGTCCAGCCCGGAGTCGAGGAGCGCCACGTCGTCATTGACCCCCACGGCGACCAGGTCGACCAGGCCGTCGGCGTTGATGTCCGCGGCTCCCACGGCGATGGGCCCCTGTGTGGTGCCGTACGCCGCCGCACGGGCCGGGAAGAACGTGCCGTCCCCGGCACCGAGCACGACGGCCAGGTTGTTGGAGTTGAAGCCGGTCACCACCAGGTCCGGCACACCGTCGCCGTTGACATCGGTCACCACCGCATTGCGCGGGCCGTCCGGGGTCGCCACGTCCATGCCGCCCAGGATGAACGGCGAGCCCGGGGCCGCGGCGAACGCCCCGACACCGTCATTCAGAAACACCGAGATCAGATCGTCGGGCACCAGGCCCACCGCCACGATGTCCGGGCCGTTGGCCCCATCCAGGTCGGCCAGGAACACCGTCTGGTGATTGACGGTCGGGGGTGTGGGGTCGTTCGGGTCGGCAAACGGGTCGGCCGAGCTGAGGATCTGCCCGCCGGTGAAGACCCCGGAACCGTCGTTGTTGAAGACGCGCAGCGTGCCGCCGTTCACGCCCCCGAAGCGCGACACCACCATGTCCACATCCCCGTCGCCATTGATGTCCGCCAGGGCCAGGCCGTTGGGGTCGCAGTCCGGCTCCTCCTGGGTCTCCACACACGGGCTGCCGTCGGTGATGTCGAGCGTCGCTAGCGGCGTCGGGTCGGTGTCGCCGTTGTTCAGCCCCTTCAGCAGCGTGACCGTCTGATCGGCCAGATTGGTGACCGCCAGATCGGGAATGGTGTCGCCGTCCAGATCGGCCCGCGCGATGGTCCAGGGCTGGGTGCCCACGGATGGTGCGAAGTTCGGTGTGGCGGGGAAGTTGCCGCTGCCATTGTTGAAGAAGGTCGCCACCGTGCCCAGGACGACGTCAGGCGACAGCAGGACGAGCAGGTCCGGTGACGTGTCGCCGTTGACATCCTGGGCGAGAAGGTCGAACGGCAGGTCACCGACCTTCAACGTGACGACGTCCAGGAGGGTGAAGGGCGCGGCGCCGGCCGGCGTCATGGCGAAGATCGACACCGTGTCGTCGCCGGCGTTGGCCACTGCCAGGTCGGCGATCCCGTCGCCGCTGAAGTCCGCCATGGCCAGGGCGTTGGCGCCGAAGATCTGGGAGTTGTTGCCGGCATCGACCGGAAAGACACGGGTGGCGGCATGCAGCAGGCCGTTCGCATCACCCAGGAACGACGACAGCGTGGCGGTCGATTCGTTGGCGTTGGTCACCACCACGTCGGCGTTGCCCTGTCCGTCGAGATTCGCGAAGTGGGCCTCGACCGGCGGGAAGCCGGCCGCAAAAAAGCTCTCGACATAGGTCGGCTGGGCCAACATGCCGGTGCCGGTGACGGTGCCCGAGAGGATCGAGATGTCCTCGTCCCCCTGGTTGGCGGTGACCAGGTCCAGCGCGCCGTCCCCGTCGAGGTCGGCGGCATCGATGGAGACCGGGTTCGCGCCGACACCAACCCCGGAGACAGAGAACTCCACGAAACCGCCCAGGCCATCACCCTGCAGCAGCGTCACGGTACCCGACAGGGTCCCGGCGTCCAGAAAGCTGTTGGCGATGGCGACATCATTGCTGCCATCGTTGTTGAGATCGGCAATCACCAGCGCGTCCGGGTCGGTCAGCGTCGGGGGTGTAGGCTGGGTGGGAAACTTCATGAACTGACCGGCTCCACTGTTCTTCCAGGTCTGCACCACGTCGCTGCTGCCGATGGGATCGCACAGGATCACCACATCGTCACGGGGAGTCGGGTCGAGCTGCCCCGTCGCCACTGCCACCGGCGTGCCGCAGGCGCCGACGGGCGAGCCGGCCGCCTCGACGAACTGGCTGGTGGCGTCGGCCAGGAAGACCGAGAAGCTGTTGGACTGGCTGTTGACCACCACGATGTCGTCACCGGGGCCGCCGCCGAGATCTCCCGCCGCCAGGCCGGTGAAGCCGGGCTGGGCGTTGGCCCCGTCGAGCGTGGCAAACAGATTGAAGGTCCCCACGGCATCGAGGGTGTAGACGAGGACGCCGCCGTTGGTGGTCTCGCCCATCATGCCCACATCGACCGAGCCGGTGAGATCCTCCAGGGCCACGGCAAAATCGTCCGCCTGGCCGTCATTGTCGAAGTCGCCGGCAACCACCGCGCCGGGAAAGCTGTTCAGCGGCACGGTGATGACGGTCTGAGGCACCACGAAGAGGCCGCGCTGATCGGCGGCGAACACCTGGATGCCTTCCTGGAGGGTGGGGTCGGCGGCCGGCTGGAGGCCCTGCTCGACGGTGACGACGGCGAAGTCCGCGATCCCGTCGCCATCGGCATCCACCGTGGCCACGCGGGAGTTGAACCCAGAACTGACCCCGGCATCCGCGTCGTTTCGGGCCGGGAAGAGAAGGGACGCTCCCCGGGCTCCGGCGACGCCGAGAGAGGCCACAACCAGCAAGACGGCGAGTTTTCTGAACACCTTGAGGATCCTCCGGGTTCGGCCGATCCAGGCAGATCGCATCCTGGACCTGCCCGGGTCGCACCAGGCTCCCAGCGACAACGTATACCCTCTCCCGCACCGTTGCCAGCGAGTTCCCCGGGAATTCCGGACCGGCCCGGTCGGCCTCCGGTCCCATCCCGCCGGGAAGACGTCAAGCTGAACCGGCACAGTCACTTGCGTGGATCAGCCGGCAGCGACAAAAGGGTCGGCGGTCGGCCGGATTCCAGCGTATATTGAAAGGCTCGTTTTCCATCGTTCAGGCGAGGCCACCGGCCCGGTCGGGCCTGGGGCCGTCGTCCAGCCAGAGGACTTCATGAGGATGCGCTTCTCGACTCGACTCCACCGCCCCTCACCCTGCCGGCCGGGATGGCTGGCCGGGTCAGTCACCCGGCCCGCCGGCCGCCCCCTCTCCGCACGGACGCTCATGGCTCTGGCGACCCTGCTTCTCCTGCCGTCTCCTGCGGCCGCCTCCCGGGTGCAGGCGCGCGACCTGCGCCAGATGGTGGCTGCCGCCGGCACCATCTTCGCAGGCGTCGTCACCGCGGTGGAGCCGGACCGGGTGCGAGGCCTGCCCGCCACCCGGGTGACCTTCCTCGTGGAGGAAGGCCTGCGGGGCGCGCCGGCGGACCACATCGAGCTGCTCTTCCCGGGCGGCGTGCAGTCGAACGGCTTCCCGTACCGGATCAGCGGACTGAGCCGCTTCTCGCCGGGAGACCGCGTGGTGCTGCTCACCTATCCCGCCTCGCGCCTCGGTCTCACCTCACCGGTGGGTCTGTATCAGGGACGCTTCGACATTCGCCCCGGCCCCGGGGGAGTCTCCATGGTGGTGGCCGGCGGTCCCCGGCCGGCGAATCTCGTCGATCCCGACAGTCCGGCCGCACGGCGCGCGGCGATGACACCGGCGCGCCTGTCGGCGGCGACACCGGGGAACGGTCCGGCGGGCCCGGTGGCCTCCCCTCCCTCCCGGGCCACGGCGCGGTCGTTCGTCTACGGTGATTTCATGGATGAGCTGCGCCGTCTGGTGCACGAACAGTGAGCTCCCGTCCGGGCGGATGCGCACTCTTTCCTGCACGCCGCCGGAGGCGCGTGCAGGCCGTCGCGTGCGGCGCGCTGCTGGCGCTGGCCGCCGGCACCGGCGCCGTCCGGGCCGGCGGTGCCTTCCTGGTCAACGGCAACGGAGAGCCGCTGGTCTGGGACACGACGGCACCGATCGTGTTCAACCCGGACCAGGGTCCACTCGGGCAGCTCGATGAGAGCGCCGCCCGGCAGCTCGTCATGAATGCGTTCAACGTGTGGGGCTCCGTCCGCACCTCGTCGGTGAGCTTCGCCCCAGGGGAGCCTCTGCCCTGCGATGTGAATCTCGACACGGTTCTCTCCTGCGGCCCCGAGGGCATCCCGATCTTCGGCGACGGCGGCGATGGTCTGTCGCCGGTGGTGTTCGACACCGACGGGTCGATCCTGGACCTGTTCTTCGGCCTGGGTGCCCGCAACGACTTCATCGGCATCGCGGTGGTGGCCGGAGGCAGCTACGTCCCACCGGTGGCCAGCGAGGCCGAGGCACTGATCAACGGCCGCTTCTTCGACGGCATCGACGACGCGTTCAATCCGGAATCTTCCGGCCTGCGGGCGTTCGAGGCCGTCATGGTGCACGAGTTCGGCCACTGGCTGAACCTGGACCACTCCCAGCTCAACCTGCACGTCTGGCTCGACGGCGATGCGGCCGACGACCGGGTCCTGCCGACCATGTTCCCGGCCAGCAGCGACGACGACGCCCAGCTCACCACCCTCAACCCCGACGACATCGCCGCCCTCACCACGCTCTATCCGCTGGAGGGACATCTGTTCCGCCGGCCCCCGCCAGGCGGCACGCCGTTTGGCCGACAGCCCGGCGCGCACCCGTTCCCCGGCCGCGTCTCCGGCACCATCTTCGAGTCCGACGGCGTGACCCCGTTTGCCGGCGCCAACGTCGTCCTGCGCCGCCGGCGCGACCCGGAGTTCTTCGCCTACTCGGCCGTGTCCGGGGCTCGCTTCCGGCCGGCCGGACTGCCCGGCCTGTCGCTGGGGCCGTTCGGCGGGCCACCGGACGAGACGCTGCGCGGCCGCTTCGACATCGCCGGCGTCCGGCCGGGGTCCTACACCCTCGAGATCGAGGAGATCAGTCCCCTGTTCACCGGCAGCTCCGCGGTGGGCCCCCTGCTCGTTCCGGTCGTCGTTCCCGGACCGGACGAGTACTGGAACGGGGGTCGGGAGTCGGCCGACCCGGCGATCGACCGGCCAGGTGACTTCGTTCCCCTGCAGATCCGCGCCGCCTCCAGCCGTGACGACGTCAACGTCATTCTCAACGATCCGCCGCGGGCGGCGGTGCTGTACGTGGTGGACGATGAGCCCTTTGCTCCACGCGACCTGCTCTCCCGCGGAGCGATCCTCGAGCTCGACCTGGCGACCGGTGAGGTGCTGAACCGGATCCCGACCGCCGCGAGGAGTTCGCAGCTCTCGGACGGTCTCGCCTACGCGGCCTCCCGGGGCAGTCTGTTCTGGACCGATGGGCTGGGCGAATCCTCCATCTTCGAGATCGATCCGGCGGACGGAACCGTGCTGGGGTCGTTCCCCTGGCCGGACGGAGCCGTCTCGATCGACGGGCTCGCCTTCCTCGATGGCCCCGGACAGCCGGCCGGCGGCATCCTCTACGCCCTGGACAGCGGGACCTCCGCCGTCCTGGCCCTGACCCCCGACACCGGCGAGTTGCAACCGGACCTCAGCCTGCTGTTCCCGACGACCCTGTTCGGCGGCCTCGGCGGAAAGGGTGACGATCTGTTCGTCACCACCCTCGGTGCCTTCGTGATCCATGTCCGGCCGGCCGCGGTCCAGCCGTTCGTGCAGTCGTTCATCAAGCCGGGACTGGAGCAGTTCCTGCTCGGCGTGGCCTACGACGGCGACATCCTCTACGCCGCGTCGATCCTGCCCCCGGAATTTCGCATCTGGCAACTCGATCCCACACCCGCCCCGGCGGCCGGGCGGCCGGGGAGCGGCCTCGATGTCCTCTCGGAGCGACCCGACCCCACGAACATCGTGCTCGGTGGCTTCTCGGCAGCGGCACTGGCGCGACCCGGGGACCTCGACGGCAACGCCGTCGTCAACGGGTTCGACCTGGCTGCCCTTTCCCGTCGGCTCGGAGCCCGGGACGGTGAGACGCGCTATCGTGCCGGCGCCGATCTCAACCGGGATGGCCGCATCGATGCGACCGATCTGAACACCCTGCTCCCCGACCCGCGCGCGCCACATCGAGCGAGGAGGCGCTGATGCCCGACCTCGAGAATCCAGGTCGCCGTCCCGGAAGACGCCGCCTGCGCTCCGATCCGGCGAGTCGCGCCGGCAACGGGACGGAGAAGCGGCTGACCGCCGCCGACATCATGAGTCGCAAGGTGGTGGTGGTCCATCCGGACACGACCGTCGGCAAGGTCTCCGACCTGTTCCAGGCGCACAACATCCACGGGGCACCGGTCGTCGACGACAGCGGCGCACTGGTGGGCATCATCAGCGAGGATGACCTGGTGTTCGGGCCGATGGGCTTCTCCGATGCCGAACTGGCCCGGCGCGCCGGGGACGAGAAACCGCCGCCGGCCGGATCCGCGGCCACGCGCCCGGTCCGGGAACTGATGACTCATCACCCGCTGACCATCTCGGAGACCACTCCGGTCGAGGAGATCTGCCGGATCATCACGCGTCTCCGGATTCACCGGTTGCCCGTGACCTCCGGGGGACGGGTCACCGGGATCGTGTCGAGCGTCGATATCTGCCGCCTCATCGCCGAGGGCACGGCCCGGCTGGAGCGCGCGTGACCGGTTCCGGCGCTTCGACCCCCGGCTCCACCGGGGAAACCGGCCGGGGCAACGCCGGCGACGGCGCCCGCACCGCTCGACCGCCGGGACATCTGCTGCTCACGGCGCTGCTCCTGGCGACCGGCATCATCGCCACCAACGCCATCGCCGGCCCGGTCGGGGCGTTCCCCCACGATCGGCCCCACGCGGACGCGGGGCCAGCCGGGGCGACGTCTCCCACCGCAACGCCAGAGCCTCCCGGCGGGCGGATCAAGGGTCTGGTGAGCGGCCCGGACCGTGCGCCGATCCCCGCCGCGCGGATCGTCGCCAGGGTTCGCCTTCCGGATCACGATGCGCTGTTCGTCACCGCCAGTGACGATGCCGGCACCTACCGTCTCGACCGGCTGCCGGCCGGCGAGTACCGCGTGGACGCGTTTGCCGCCGGTTACGGCGCCGGCGTGTTCCATGGCGTGGATGTGCATCCGCCATTTCGCAACATTCTCGACTTTCATCTCTCACCGGCGTCCGGAACGATGCGTCGACCTGCCGGGCCATCGCCCGTGGAGAGCCTGGAGGCCGCCGGGACGGCTCCGTCCCCCCTGCCGACCTCTGCCGTTCGCGGGCAGGTCATCGGCATCGACGCCACTCCCGTGGCCGACGCGGAGATCGTCCTGGCCGGGCGTCTGGCACAGGAGCACCGCATGGTGCTGTCCCGCCAGGATGGCACGTTTGCCACCCCGGATCTGCCGGCCGCGGAGTACACGCTGAGCATCACGGCGCCCGGGGCGATCCCGATGCAGGTCCCCAGCGTGCTCGTCTCGGCCGCGCGGCCGCTGACCGTCCGCGTCAGCCTGGTGAGCTATCCGGTGGAACTGGCGGTGCAGGATTCGGTGATCCTGCCGCCGGAGAGGCCGTTGCCGCCGGCGCGCTGGTGGACGGCTCCACCGGAGCCGCGGCCGTAGGGAACGGCGCGTCCAGCGGCCGCTCCGGCGCGCGGACCGCATAGTACCCCTTGCGCGTGCGCACCTGGAGATGACCCGGTCCGCTCGCGGTCACCGACACCTTGCGCCATGCCCCGTCGTAGACCGGGTTGGACGACGAGTAGGTGACGATGTACTGGCTGCGGAGTTCCTCCGCGATGCGGTCGTAGACCTCGCCAAGTTCGTCCGCCTTGCCGACGAAGTAGGCCCTGCCGCCGGTCTCGGCCGACAGGGACTTCAGGGCCGACCGGTCGGACCCACCGCCGACGCCGATCCCGTAGAGGAGGACATCCGACGCCCGTGCCGCCTCGATGGCCTGCTTGCGGTCCATCACGCTGTCGGTGTCTCCCCCATCGGAGAGCAGGACGATGGCCTTGCGTTCCGTCTCCGGCGCCAGCCGGCGCAGGGTGGCGTGCACCGCGTCGTACATCGCCGTTCCTCCGCCGGTGAAGGTGCTCATCAGTGCATCGCGCAGCTCCTCGCGTGCATTCGACAGCGGCTGCAACAACAGCACAGAATCGTCGAAATCGATCACCATGGCCCGATCCTCGGGGCGCAGCACGTCGAGGAATTCCGCTGCCGCCAGTTGCACCTGGGTCAGACGACCGCGCATCGAGCCGCTCGTGTCGACGAGCAGGGCGATGCGGAGTGGCCGGGTCTCGGTGCCGAACTCGACGATCGTCTGCGGCTCCCCGTCCTCGGTGATGTGAAAGGCCTCCTGGGTGAGACCGGTCACCGGCCGGCCGTCATCGTCGGTCACGGTCAGGGACAACCGCACGCGACGCACCTCCACGACATAGTTCAGGTGAAGCTGCCGGGTGACGATGGCATCCTCGACCGAGAATCCCGCCGCGTGCCGGGCCACCGCCCGCACGACGACACTCCTCGACTCCGAGCCGAAGTCGTAGACGGTCTGGTAGGGCGCCTCCGGATCCACGAAGACCAGTTCATCTCCCACCCAGAAGGTCACGTCCAGGACCTGATCGGCCACCTCGGACTTCACCTCCGCGCGCAGACGTGTCGGCCCGAACGTGATGGCGCCGTCGGCGGGCTCGACGACCTTCACCGCGAATCCACGCCGCACCGGCGCGATGGTCGGCAGCGTTCCGGCGGGAGGGGCGGGATGCACCCGAGGAAGTTCTTCCTGCGGACTCGCACGCACCACCGGGCCGGAAGCAAGCAAGACCCCCGCCATCGCCAGCAGCAGGACAGCCCATCCGCCTCGCATCGTCACGGCGTGTCTCCCTCGGTTGCGGCCGGGTCGCCGTCCGGCCCGCCGGCGGTGAGCGATGCCACCCGGCGCTCCTCGATGGCGGCCAGCGCCCGCTGGAGGCGATCGATGGTGGCCGGGTCGTCGACCACGCGCAGCGCGCTGCGATAGGCCTCCTCCGCACCGTCCAGATCGCCGAGACGCAGGTGCGCGTTGCCCAGATAAGTCGACGCCTCCGCCGACTCCGGCTCGATCTGCAACGCCTTCTGGTAGCTCTCCACGGCGCTGGCGAGCCGCCCGGTGCCGGCGTAGGCAAGACCGAGGTCGACAAGGACCCGCGGCCGCGACGGATCCAGGCGGGTGGCTTCTCCCAGCAGCTCGACCGCACGGCCGTACTCCCGGGCCACCAGGGCGTAGTAGCCACATTCGAACACCAGACCGGCCGGACGCGAGAGGTCGTCGAGACTGCTCTCGCAGAGGGTCAGGGCGCCGTGCAGGTCGGCGGCCTCGTGCCGGATACGGGCCAGCGCCACACGTGCCGTGGCCGCGTCGACCGCGGACTCGACGTCGTCCGCCGCCTCCAGCAGTGCCTGCCGGCGCTTCCGCTCATGGTCATAGTTGACGATCAGGTTCAGGATCGAGAGGTGCTCGGACTCCTCGAGTCCCTCGACGCCGGCCGCCTGCCGGAGGAGAGCCAGGGCGGCCTCGTAGTCCTGCGCGCGGCGGGCCACGCGCGCCAGGCCCAGCAACGGCTCGTGGCGATGAGGCGCCAGGCCGCGCGCCGCCTCGAACTGTTCACGCGCCCGGTGAGCGTCCCCCCAGTCGAGAAGGAGCTGCGCCAGCGCCAGCCGGACATCGACATCTTCGGGCTGCAGGCGGATTGCCTCGCGGAGAAACGTGGCGGCCTCGTTGCGCCGGCCCAGTTCCCCGAAGGTGACGCCGAGATACCGGTACGCCGGACCGAAGTCGGGCCGGAAACGGATCGCCCGGCGAAACAGATCGACGGCGTCGTCCTGCCGACCCTGGGATCGGTAGATCTCACCGAGATGAATGTAGGGCAGGGGAAACCCATGGTTGGCCTTGATGGCTTCCCGGAACTTGCCGATGGCCCCGTCCAGATCGCCGCGGGCGAGGGCGATGCGCCCCAGGCCATCCAGCGCGGGGGAATAGTTCGCCTGCCGGTTCAGGGACTTCTGGAACCGGGCCTGGGCCGCGGCGGGATCTCCTTGACCCAGCGCTACGTCGCCGAGGGCGACATACACCTGCAGGTAACCCGGGTCGAGTTCCGCGGCCACCTCGAGCATCTCCCTCGCCTGTGCGTAGCGGGCCGTATCCCGGAGTGCCAGCCCGAGGGTGTAATAAGAGAAGAAATCGTTGAGGTTGATGTCGATGGCGGCCGACAGGTCGCGAATGGCATCGGCCAGACGTCCCTCCTGGTAGGCGCGCACGCCGCTGTTCTTCAGCTCGGCGGCCTGACGGCGCGCCTCGGAGGCGGTGAGCATGCCGCGCTCCGCCGCGCTCCCGGCCGCACTCCATGCGCACAGCAGCGCCAGCACAAGAGCAACGCAGAGATGTCGACGGTGCATGTCGTCCGGCTCCCGCGGCCATCCGACGGGCGATCCGGGCCCGGCGCGAGGGTCAGACCAGGTGGTCTCGCAAGGCGGCCGCCACCTCGCCGGCGATGCGATGGATCTCGTCGGCGTCCCGCCCCTCCGCCATCACGCGCGCCAGAGGCTCTGTTCCACTGTATCGCACCAGCAGCCGCCCCCGGCCGGCCAGGGACCGGGCGGCGCGGCGAAGCAGCGGGCCGATCTCCGCATGGGAATCCAGATCCGGTTTGTCGGCCACCGCCACATTGATCAGGACCTGGGGATGAGGCGTGATCCCGGCCACCATCTCCGACAGTCGCCGTCCGTCCGACTTCCAGGCGGCCAGGAGCATCAGTCCGGTGAGGATGCCGTCTCCGGTCGTCGCCAGATCCCGGAAGATGACATGACCGGACTGTTCCCCGCCCAGAACGTGTCCCCCCCGGGCCATCTCATCGAGCACGTACTTGTCACCCACCGGCGCGCGCAGCAGCCGGAGCCCGTCGCTTGCGAACCGCTCCTCGAGCCAGAGATTCGACATGACGGTGGCGACGATGGTGCCGGTGGGCAGGTGTCCCCGGCGGTTCAGATCGGTACCGGTCAGGTACAGGATGTAGTCTCCGTCGAGAATCCGACCGGTGTCATCCACCGCGAGACATCGATCGGCGTCGCCATCGAATGCCAGTCCGGCGTCGGCGCGCGCCGCGCGCACCGCGCGGGCCAGGCCGTCGGGGTGCAGCGACCCGCAACCGCGGTTGATATTGGTGCCGTCCGGATCGCACGACAGGACCGTGGCCTCCACACCGAGTGCCGCGAAGACGCGCGGCGCCACGGCGCTCGATGCGCCGTTGGCGCAATCGATGACCACGCGGGCCCCGGTCAGATCCACGCGGCCGCGCACGGTATCGATGAGATGGGCGGCGTACTCCCCGGCCAGCGACGGATCGACCTGGCCCCCGTTGCCGGCCGGTCCAGCCGGGATCTGGGTGAGATCGGGATCGAGAAGGCCGGCCTCCACCTGCGCCTCGTCGCCGTCCGACAGCTTGGTGCCATCGGACTGGAACACCTTGATGCCGTTGTCCTGATATGGGTTGTGCGACGCCGAGATGACCACGCCGGCGTCGAATCCGTCGGCGCGGGTGAGGAAGGCCACTCCTGGCGTGGGGATGACACCCGCCACCAGCGCCTCTCCGCCGGCGTGGCAGATGCCCTCCAGCAGGCTGGCGCATATCGACTCGCTGGAGGCGCGGGTGTCGTAACCGATGGCGACCCGGCCGCGAAGGCCGCGCCGGCTCAGGTGCTCGATGAGGGATCGCCCCAGGTGCGCGACCGTGTGCCGGTCGAGCGGGTACTCTCCCGCCCGCCCCCGGATCCCGTCGGTACCGAACAAGCGCCGTGACATGTCCCCCCTGTGCGGCGGCCCTTCAGTCCGCCGGTGGATCACGCCACGATAGCCTGATGACGGCCGGTGAGGTGACCTGGAAGCGAAGATCCTGCCATGCCGGCGTGGCCGTGTCGAGGGGCCGGATGGCGAGTGTCGAGGCGTCGACCTCGCTCGCCTCCCGGGTGAGCCCCGTGACATCCACGAAGGCCCCGAGATGCTCCGGGGCGAGCTGGGCCACGAGATTCCGGGGGCCGGAGACCTCCACCTGCACGCTGGACACATCCAGCTCGGGTGCCAGGCCACCGGCGGTCCGGCCCTCGGCAACGAGCGCGACACCGTCAAGCGTGCGCTCCATCTGGATCGGTCGGATCCTGACGAGAACCTGGACCGTCGCGGACGGGTCGACCAGGCGGATCGCCGGCGCCGAGGGTCCGGCGGCGACCGGCCGGACCCGCAGGGTCAGGTTGCTGGTCTTGCCGTCGACGGGGATGGTCGGCGTCGTCAGCGTCTCGATCTTCTGGACCGCCGACTCCGGTCCCTCTATCACGAGTCGAGGCGGCTGCACCACGGTCCCGGCCACCTCGAAGCCGGCCGCCGGCTCGCCCCGGATCTCGGCGTGCACCGCGACCTCCTTGGCCTGGGTGCGTTCCAGTTGGAGGTCCAGGAAACTGGGCTTGAGGGGATCGATACGCACCCCGGCAGGCGCCGTGACCATGTCCGGCGTGAGCGGGAACGTGTTCTTCCCGGCGGACACCGGCTGGTTGGCCAGGTTCAACCGCACGCGCACCTTCTCCGGCGCCAGGGTGCGCAGCGTGATCTCGGGACCCCGGAGTCGAACGGTGACGTCGTCGATGGGGTTGCCGACCAGCTCGAGGTCCGCCGGCAGCCCGGTGACGTCCACCGGGATCCGGAGTGTCTTGATGACGTCCGCCTGCCCCGCGACCCAGGCCCACAACCCGAAGGCGATGGCCAACGCGATGATCTTGGCGAGCAGGTTCTTCCTAAGATCCACCGTCGCTCCCGGTGGACTCCGCGGCCGGGATGCCTCGCGCCGGCGCGGCGGTTGGGTCTTCCTCTGCCTTCCGGCGAACGGGGGATTCCATGGCATCGGTGAGGATCTGGCGCATCTCGGACTTGTCGAGGGAGTCCTGGATCACGCCGTCCATGGCCAGCGACACCGTGCCCCGTTCCTCGGAGACGATGATGCAGACGGCATCGGTCTCCTCCGTGATGCCGATGCCCGCGCGATGACGCGTGCCGTACTTCGTCGACAGGGCCGGGTTGCTGGTCAGCGGCAGGAAGCAGGAGGCCGCCTTCAACCGGCCGTCGGCGATGATCAGTGCCCCGTCGTGGAGCGGCGTGTACGGCGAGAAGACGTTGACGATGAGGTCGAACGAGATCAGCGCCTCGAGAGAGATGCCACTCTCGGTCCAGTTTCTCAGGCCCTGCTCCCTCTCCATGACGATGAGTCCCCCGATGCGCTTGGCGGCGAGCGCGTAGGCGGCGGACACGACCACACCCAGGACATCGCCTCCGGGACTCGATGACAGGTACCGGCCCAGCGGATTGGCGCCGAATCCTGTCAGCGCCCGGCGGATGGTGTTCTGGAACACCACGATGATGACGTACGGCACGTAGAACAGGACCTGGACAAGAATCCGGTGCAGCGTGGGAAGGCGAAGAATCTCGGGGCCCGTGATCCAGGACAGGAAGATCATGCCGGCCAGGCCATAGATCATCTGCACGGCCCGCGTGCCCCGGATCAACATCAGCAGCCGATAGATGAGAAACGCGAGGATCGCGACCTCGATGGCGGCCCGCGGACCGAACTCATCGAGATGGAGGCTGTTGACGATCTGGGTGATCATGAGGCCAGCCTGCCCACCGTCCGGCCGGTCCGGGGCGGCTGGCGTCTCAGGGCGTCGGCCACCTGGACGGCACGGCGCGAGGCGACCACGTCATGGGTTCTCACCATGGCGGCGCCGGCCATCGCGGCCGCGGTCTCCGCGGCCAGCGTTCCCTCCAGGCGATCCGCCACCGGCAGGTCGAGAACCTCGCCGATGAACGATTTCCGGGAGACACCGACGACCACGGGCCACCGGCCGCCGGTGAATTCCTCGAGACGCGACAGGATCATCAGGCTGGTTGCGGCGGTCTTCGCGAACCCGATGCCCGGGTCGATGAGGAGACGATCCGGTTGCACGCCGGCCCGTGCGGCGACCCGGACCGCTCCGTCCAGTTCCCGCCGCACGATGGTGACCGGATCGCCGTCGTAGTCGGCCTCATCCTGCATGGTGGCCGGTGTTCCTCTCGAGTGCATGAGAATGAGCCCCGCGCCGGTCTGCGCGGCGACCGCTGCCAGTGCCGGACCGTCTCGCAGCATCGAGACGTCGTTGATCACGCCAGCGCCGGCAGCGACAGCCTCCGCCGCCACCTCCGGTCGGGTGGTATCCACCGACAGCGGCACGGCCACCTGCGCGGACAGTGCCTCGATCACACCGAGCACGCGACGACGCTCGTCATCGATCGCCACAGGCGCCGCGCCCGGGCGTGTGGACTCGCCGCCGACGTCGATCAGATCGGCGCCGGCGGCGGCCAGGGAGAGGCCGTGCGCCACCGCATCGTCCGGCGCCGCGTAAACGCCGCCGTCGGAGAAGGAATCCGGGGTGACGTTGACGATACCCATGACCAGCGTGCGGCGACCGAGAGTCAGGTGTCGGCCGTGCGGCAACGCCAGGTCACGGTCATCCCGTGACGTCCTGACCCCTGTACTGTCGGCTCGTGAGAGCCGGACCATTCGTGGCATCACGGCTTCTTTCGACGCACGTCGGGGCGGATGGCGAGATGTCAGCCCGGTTGCTCCACGGGGCCGGTCAGGGGCGGGCGTCCCGCCGGATCTTCCCCGGATCGAGCCGGCGTCTCTTCCGACCCGGTCGCCGCCCGGCCCGACGTCCCGGAATCGGGGGCGTCAGGGAGAACCCGGTCGGGCAGCTTCTCACCACGCTCGAGCAGACCGATCTCCTCGGCGTCCAGAACCTCACGTTCGAGGAGTGCCTCGGCGATCGCCACGAGTGCGGGTCGGTTCTCCTCCAGCAGGCGTGATGTGAACTTGTACCGCTCCATGACGAAGCGATGAATCTCCTCGTCCACCTTGACCGCCGTGGCCTCGGAGTATTCCTTCACCTGCGAGAAGTCGCGGCCGAGAAATATCTGCTCGTCCTGGTTGCCGAGCGTCAGGGGGCCGATCTTCTCGCTCATCCCGTAATCGCAGACCATGCGGCGCGCCAGATCGGTGGCCTTCTGCAGATCCGACCCGGCGCCGGTGGTGAGCGTGTCGAGGAAGAGTTCCTCCGCCACGCGTCCTCCCAGCGCCACCGCGATGGAGGCGAGAATGTAGGCACGCGTGTAGTTGTGCCGGTCATCCAGCGGCAACTGCTGCGTCACGCCGAGTGCCATGCCCCGGGGAATGATGGTCACCTTGTGCAGGGGATCGGCATCGTCCAGGAGGTGTGCGGTCAGCGCGTGCCCTGCCTCGTGATAGGCGGTGTTGCGTTTCTCGTCGTCCGAGAGAATGAGGCTCCGGCGCTCGGAGCCGAGCATCACCTTGTCCTTGGCGGATTCGAAGTCCACCATCCGGACATGCTTGCGCGTCTTGCCGGCGGCGATGAGCGCCGCCTCGTTGCACAGGTTGGCCAGATCCGCGCCGGAGAATCCGGGGGTCCCGCGCGCCAGGATCTCCACATCGACGTCGTCGGCCAGCGGGATCTTGCGGGTGTGGACCCGGAGAATGCCTGCCCGGCCGCGGATGTCGGGCAGGCTCACCACGACGCGCCGGTCGAAGCGGCCTGGCCTCAGAAGGGCCGGGTCGAGGACATCCGGGCGGTTGGTGGCCGCGATGAGAATCACGCCCTCGTTCGACTCGAAGCCGTCCATCTCCACGAGTAACTGGTTGAGCGTCTGCTCCCGTTCGTCATGCCCGCCTCCAAGACCGGCGCCCCGGTGGCGTCCGACGGCATCGATCTCGTCGATGAAGACGATGCAGGGAGCGTTCTTCTTGCCCTGCTCGAACAGATCCCGCACGCGCGACGCGCCCACGCCGACGAACATCTCGACGAAGTCCGATCCAGAGATGGAGAAGAACGGGACGTTGGCCTCGCCGGCGATGGCACGGGCCAGGAGCGTCTTGCCGGTTCCGGGCGGACCCATGAGGAGCACGCCCTTCGGGATCCGGCCCCCGAGTTTCTGGAATCTCTGCGGCTCCTTGAGGAAATCGATGATCTCCTCGAGCTCGTCCTTGGCCTCCTCGATGCCCGCGACATCCCGGAAGGTGACCTTCTTGCCCTGTGCCGAGAGCAGCTTCGCCTTGCTCTTGCCGAACGACAGCGCCCGATTGCCCCCCGACTGCATCTGTCTCATGAAGAAGATCCAGACACCGATGATCAGCAGCATCGGAGCCCAGGACAGCAAGGTGACCCAGTACGCCCCCTCGCTCGGCTTCTGCGTGCTGACATCCACGCCGTGCTGGCGCAGCACGCCGGACAGATCGTCGGTGCGCAGCAGGAAGGTCTGGAACGATCCGGACGCCTTGGAGGTGTCGTCCTTGAGCTTGCCGGTGATGTTGTACCCGGTCTCGGACGGCGTGATCGTGACCGAGGCGATCCGCCCCTGGTCCAGCCACTCGTAGAACCGCGTCTCCTGGATCTCCATCTGGCCGCTGATCGGCCCGGCAAAGAAGCGGAAGACCATGTAGGCAACCGCCAGGATCACGACCCAGAGGGTGATATTGCGCACGGTGGAGTTCATCATCATCAATATATACGATCGGTTGCACCCCGGCCATGAGCGCGACCCGGTCCGACGCGAACCAGACCGGCGGGACGGGTCAGCCGTGCCGCCGGCGGGGGAGGATCTCCACCTGGGTGCGCGTCACCCTCGCGACCCGGTTCCGGCCCAGATCGATCTCGCCTGCGGCGCGGTCCCGCACCCGGTCCAGCACCGCATCCACCTGCTCCGCTCCCGGGATCCAGTCCGCGTGTCCCGCCATCTCGCCGCCGGCCCGGGTCCGCCGGTCGAGCGTTGCCGCCGCCCGACGCAGAACGCGCCGCGACAGGGGGCGCGCCATCCGTCGCAGGGCGACCGCATCGAGCCGGGCCACGCCGTCCCCGAAGACCACCTCGTCGTCGCCGGCTGTCGCCAGTTCCAGGAGGAAGTCCTCGTCGGATCGGAGGAGCCCGGCAGCACGTGCGATGGTGGCCCCCGCCCCGGGCCGCAGATCCTCGAGCAGCGGGATGAGCTCCCGGCGCACGCGGTTGCGCAGGTAGCCGGGGTCCGCATTGGTCGGATCCTCCCGCCACGCGCGCCCCTTCTCCGTCAGCCATCGTTCGAGACAGAGGCGCGGCAGGGCGATGAGAGGGCGGACGAGGCGGGCCGGGCCCAGTGTCAGCGACGCGACCGGCGGCAGACCTCCCAGTCCGTGGCCGCCGGCACCACGCAGCAGGTTCAGGAGCAAGGTCTCGGCCTGGTCGTCTCTCTGGTGCCCGACCGCCACCGCGGTGGCGCCCCACTTCCCGGCCACCTCCGCCAGGAAGGCGAGTCGTCCCCGGCGCAGATCCTCCTCGGGCCGGCGCGACGCCGGGGTCAGATGGCCCTCGAAGAACGGCAGATCGCTGGCTCGCGCCAGCTCGGCGACGAAGCGGGCGTCCTCACGCCCGTCCGCGCCCCGCTGGCCATGATCCAGATGGGCCACCGCCAGGCGCAGGGAGAGGCCCCTCCAGTCCCGCAACAGATGCAACAGCGCGGTCGAGTCGGCGCCCCCGGACACCGCGACGACAACCCGGTCGTTGTCCCGGAGCAGGTCGAACCGCCGGACGGTCCGGATGAAGGTCGAGAGAACGTCCACAGGCCGGCATGGTAGCGGTGCAGGGACTCGAACCCCGGACACGCGGATTATGATTCCGCTGCTCTAACCAGCTGAGCTACACCGCCACCGAAAAGGCGGATTCTAGCCAGCGATTGACCGCAGCGTCAACGAAGCCAGCAGGGCAGCCGCCGCGCGGGTATAATCGGCCGGTTCTCGAGGAATTCCCATGCTCTGTTCCCGGTGTCAGACCAAGGGCGAGGAGAGTGATCTCCAGCCTTGCCCGACCTGCAAGAAGCCGTTCTGTGAGAAGTGCGTGCACGTGATGGGGGGCAAGGCGTTCTGCAGCCGAGGCTGTGCCACTTACTTCTTCTTCGGTGACGGCGAGGACGACGGGGACCTCGACGAGGATTCCTGAGAGGAAGGCGACATGTTTCCTGTTCATCGACCTCGCCGGCTGCGCGGAGATGTCCGGCTCCGGCGGCTCGTCCGCGAGACGGTTCTTTCGCCATCCGATCTGATCGCGCCTCTCTTCGTCTGCGAGGGCTCCGGCATCCGGCGCGAGATTCCGTCCATGCCGGGTCAGTTCCATTTCTCGCCGGATGCGCTGCTGGAGGAGGCGCAGGCCCTGCACGAGGCCGGCGTCGCCGGAGTGATCCTGTTCGGACTGCCGGCGCACAAGGACGCCGCCGGCAGCGGAGCCGCGGCCGCCGACGGAGCCGTCCAGATCGCCCTGGACACACTGCGGAAGCAGGTTCCGGGCTTGCTTCGCATCGCGGATGTCTGCCTGTGCGAGTACACCGACCATGGACACTGCGGCGTGCTGGTGGAGGCCGGCCGCGGCGGCACGGCAGAGGTCCTCAACGACGACACCCTGCCTCTGCTCGCGGCAGCAGCCGTCTCTCTCGCCCGGGCCGGCGCCGACGTGGTGGCCCCCTCCGACATGATGGACGGCCGGGTCGCCGCGATCCGCGCGGCGCTGGACCAGGCCGACCTGACGCACACGCCGATCCTCAGCTACGCGGCCAAGTATGCCTCCGCATTCTACGGCCCGTTCCGTGACGCCGCCGCCTCCGCGCCCCGCACCGGGGATCGGCGAGGCTACCAGATGGATCCTGCCAACAGCGACGAGGCCATCCGGGAGGTCGCCCTCGATCTCGAGGAAGGAGCCGACCTGGTGATGGTCAAGCCCGGGCTGCCGTACCTCGACATCGTCACCCGGGTGAAGGAGGAGTTCGGTGTACCGCTGGGTGTCTACCACGTCAGCGGCGAGTACGCGATGACCGTGGTGGCCGCCGAGCGCGGCCTCATCGATCGTCGCGCCGTGGTGCTGGAATCGTTGCAATCCATGCGCCGGGCCGGTGCTGACTTCATCCTCACGTATTTTGCCCGCGAGGCGGCGGGCTATCTCCGCTCGTGAAGGCTCGCTCGAACGGCACCGGATCTGCCAGGTGGATGGCCGCTGCCCGGGAGGTCATCCCGGGCGGCGTGAACTCACCGGTCCGGGCCTTCGTCGCGGTGGGAGGAGAGCCGTTCGTCGTCGACCGGGGCGAGGGGTGCCGTCTTCACGACGTGGACGGCAACGTCTACGTCGACTACGTCGGCTCCTGGGGTCCGCTGATCCTCGGGCACGCGCATCCACAGGTGCTCGAGGCGATCGCTGCCGCCGCGGCACGCGGCACCTCGTACGGCGCTCCGTCCATCGGCGAGGTGAAACTGGCCCGGGAGATCACGCGGCTCCTCCCCTCTGTGGAGAAGGTCCGGCTCGTCAACTCGGGCACCGAGGCCACGATGTCGGCGATCCGGCTGGCGCGCGGCGCCACCGGTCGCAACGGGGTGGTGAAGTGCGAGGGCTGTTACCACGGACATGTCGACGCCCTGCTGGTCGCGGCCGGGTCCGGCGCCGCCACTCTCGGGGTCCCCTCCTCCTCGGGGGTTCCCGGATCCGTGGTGGAGCAGACGTTCATCGTGCCGTTCAACGACGCGCCGGCGCTTGCGCGGGTTCTCGACGCGCACGGCGAGGAGATCGCGTGCGTCATCGTCGAGCCCGTCGCGGGCAACATGGGGTGCGTGCCACCGGGCGAGACCTATCTCGACGACGTGCGCCGGCTGACGAGGAAGCATGGTGTCCTGCTGATCCTGGATGAGGTCATGACCGGGTTCCGCGTGGCGGCCGGCGGCGCCCAGGAGCGCTTCGGCATCGAGGCCGACCTCACGACCCTCGGCAAGATCGTGGGTGGCGGGCTCCCGGTCGGCGCCTACGGCGGGCCGGCCGATCTGATGAACCACATCGCTCCGGACGGTCCCGTGTACCAGGCCGGCACGCTTTCCGGCAATCCCCTCGCCGTGGCCGCCGGACAGGCCACGCTGGACGTCCTCGCCGCCGGGCGCCGGCAGGGCCGTGACCCGTACGAACGCCTGGAGAGAGCCGGGGCGCGGCTGGCCGCCGGTCTCGCGGAGGCCGCCGCCCGGGCCGGCGTCCCGATCCGGGTCAACCGGGTCGGCTCCATGTGGACCGTGTTCTTCACCGCGAAACCCGTCGTCGACTTCGCCTCGGCCAGCGCCGCCGACCCGGATCGCTTTGGCCGGTACTTCCGCGGCATGCTCGATCGGGGCATCTTCCTGCCGCCCTCGCCGTTCGAGACCTGCTTCATCTCGCTGGCCCATACCGACGCCGACATCGATCGGACCATCGAGGCCGCCGGCGACGTCTTTTCCGGCCTTGAGTAGCCGTGCGCCGCGGCAGCGCGCGTTCGGCGGCAGACCTTCCCCGAGGGTCGCCACGATATACTTCGAGCGATCTTCACCGGAACATGCTGATGGGACAGGGATGAGGACACGGTGAGCCGCTCGTCGACAATCCTGATG
>JBHHZI010000036.1:0-23837 GCA_046757965.1 Acidobacteriota bacterium
GGGTGGGACGGCGGTCCGCAGCACGAGGCCATCATTCCATGCTCAATTCCCTGCTCTCCAAGGTCATCGGCACGAAGAACGAGCGGGAGCTGAAGAAGCTCCAGCCGCTGGTTGCCGCCGTCAACGATCTCGAGCCCCAGATCCGGCAGCTCTCCGACCCGGAGCTCGCCGGCAAGACCGCGATCTTCCGCGAACGGATCGAGCAGGGCGCCACCGTCGACGATCTCCTCGTGGAGACGTTTGCCGTGGCCCGGGAGGCGGGCCGGCGAGCGCTTGCCATGCGCCACTTCGACGTGCAGCTCATCGGAGGCATGGTCCTCCACGCCGGCAAGATCGCCGAGATGAAGACCGGCGAGGGCAAGACCCTGGTCGCGACACTCCCGGTCTATCTCAACGCGCTGGTGGGCAAGGGCGTGCACGTGGTCACGGTCAACGACTACCTGGCCGGCCGAGACGCGGAGTGGATGGGGCAGCTCTATCGCTTCCTCGGCCTGACCGTGGGCACCATCCAGCACGACCTCGACGACCGGCAGCGCCAGGAAGCCTACAACTCGGACGTGACCTACGGCACCAACAACGAGTTCGGGTTCGACTACCTGCGCGACAACATGAAGTTCAGTCTCGACCGCTACGTCCAGCGAGGCCACCACTTCGCCATCGTCGACGAGGTCGACTCGATCCTCATCGACGAGGCCCGGACCCCGCTGATCATCTCGGGCCCGTCGGAGGATTCCGTCGGCAAGTACGGCGATGCCGACAAGGTGATGGCGGAGATCATTCGCCTGGGGGCGAAGCAGAAGACGCAGGAAGCCGAGAAGATCATCACCCCGTACTACGAGGTGGATGAGAAAACTCGCACTGCCGTTCTCACCGACCCGGGCGTCGAGGAAGCGGAGAAGCGGTGTGGCGTCGGAAACCTCTACGACCCGGCGAACATGGAGATCCTGCACTGCCTCGAGCAGTCCCTGAAGGCCCGTACCCTCTACGAGAGGGATGTTCACTACATGGTGAAGGACGGTGAGGTCGTCATCGTGGACGAGTTCACCGGCCGCCTCATGACCGGCCGGCGCTGGTCGGACGGCCTGCACCAGGCCGTCGAGGCGAAGGAAGGCGTGAAGATCGAGCGGGAGAATCAGACTCTCGCCACCATCACCTTCCAGAACTACTTCCGGATGTACGACAAGCTTGCCGGCATGACCGGCACCGCTGACACCGAGGCGGCCGAGTTCGACAACATCTACAAGCTGGAAGTGATGGTCGTGCCGACCAACCGCCCGCTGCTGCGCAAGGAGTACCCGGACCTCGTCTACCGGACCGTCCGGGAGAAGTTCAACGCCGTGGCGGAGGAGATCGAGGATTGCAAGAAGAGGGGACAGCCGGTCCTGGTCGGCACGGTCTCCATCGAGAAATCGGAACACCTCGCCACGTTGTTGAAGAAGCGCGGATTACGGGACCACGACGTGCTCAACGCCAAGAATCACGAGCGCGAGGCCCAGATCGTCGCTCAGGCCGGACGGGTCGGGGGGGTGACCATCGCCACCAACATGGCCGGGCGCGGCACCGACATCCTGCTCGGCGGCAACCCGGAGTTTTTGGCGCGCTCGATCCTCGCGAACCGAGGCATCGATTTCGAGAACGCGACACCCGAGCAACTCGCCCAGGCCACGGAAGAAGCCACCGCCACGACGCAGAAGGAGCACGACCAGGTCATCGAACTGGGTGGGTTGCACATCCTGGCCACCGAGCGGCACGAATCACGGCGCATCGACAACCAGCTTCGCGGCCGGGCGGGCCGTCAGGGCGACCCGGGGTCGTCGCGTTTCTATCTGTCCCTCGAAGATGACCTGATGCGGATCTTCGGCTCCGACCGGGTCAGCGGACTCATGCAGCGCCTCGGCATGGAAGAAGGGGTTCCCCTGGAGCACTCGATGGTGACACGGGCCATCGAGCGTTCACAGAAACAGGTGGAGGCCCGCAACTTCGAGACACGCAAGCATCTCCTCGAATACGACGATGTCATGAACAAGCAGCGGGAGCAGATCTACGCGCTGCGCCGCGAGGCCCTCTCCGGTGAGCGGACCCGCGAGTATGTCCTCGACCGTGCCGCGGACATCGCGGCATCCCTGATCCAGTCCGGATTGAATCTCGATGCAGATTCCGAGGCGCGGGAGGAATCCGTCAGGGAATTCACGTCGCGCTTCCAGTCCCTGTTCGGCTTCGACCCGGTCGCCGACGGTCTGGATGTCACGCAACCGGCCGAGGATCTGGAAAAGGCCCTGGTGTCCCAGGTCTCTGCCCGCTACGAGCAGAAGGAAGCGCGCGTCGGCGCCGACCTCATGCGGCAATACGAGCGCTACTTCATCCTCAATGTCATCGACACCCAGTGGAAGAATCACCTTCTTGCCATGGACCATCTGAAGGAGGGGATCGGCCTGCGCGGCTACGGTCAGCGCGACCCCCTGGTGGAGTACAAGCGCGAATCGTTCGACATGTTCGGTGCCATGAAGGAGCGCGTCGAGGACGAGATCATCCGCTACCTGTTCCTCTTCGAGCCGAAGACCGAGGCCGACCTGGCCATGGAACGGCGCCGCCAGCAGGAGAGGGCCCGCGAGATGGTCTTTGCTTCCTCCGGCGACGAGGGTCCCAGACCCCGACGCCGGGACGAGAAGAAGGTCGGTCGCAATGCCCCCTGTCCCTGTGGGTCCGGCAAGAAGTACAAGAAATGCTGCGGGGCCGCCTGACGCGGCGCCTGCATCGCCTTGACGTCGGCCCGGGGAAGGGAGAGAATCAACCATGCAGGACGGACCGATTCCCGAATCCCTCACGTTCGACGATGTTCTCCTGCTGCCGGCCCATTCCGAGGTGCTGCCCGCGGCGGTGGATGTCAGCACCTTCCTGACCCGGAAGCTGCGCCTGAACATCCCCCTGGTCTCGGCGGCCATGGACACCGTGACAGAGGCTCGCCTGGCCATCGCCATGGCGCAGATGGGCGGCATCGGCGTCATCCACAAGAACCTGACCATCGATGAGCAGGCGGGGGAGGTGGACAAGGTCAAGCGCTCCGAATCCGGCATGATCGTCGATCCCATCACCATGCCGCCCGACGCGCCGATCTCCGAGGCGCTGGCCCTGATGGAACGCTTCCGGATCTCGGGCGTGCCGATCACCGACGGAAAGGGTCGCCTGGTGGGCATCCTGACCAACCGGGACCTGCGCTTCGAGAGCCGGACGGACCTGCCGGTGTCGGATCTGATGACCCGGGAGAACCTGATCACGGCGCGGGAGACCATCACGCTGCCGGAGGCGAAGGAGATCCTACACCGGCACAAGATCGAGAAGTTGCCGGTGGTGGACGCGGAACTTCGGCTGAAGGGCCTGATCACCGTCAAGGACATCCAGAAGATGATCCGCTACCCCAGCGCCTGCAAGGATCACCTCGGCCGGCTGCGCGTGGCGGCGGCGGTGGGCGTGGGCACGGATACGGACGACCGGGCGGCAGCGCTCACCGAGGCGCATGTCGACGTCCTGTGCGTCGACACGGCCCATGGGCACAGCCAGGGAGTGCTCGAGACGGTGGCGCGCCTGAAGGAATCACACCCCGATGTCGAGATCCTCGCCGGCAACGTCGGCACCGCCGACGCGGTGGCCGCGCTGGCCGAACGGGGGGCCGATGGCGTCAAGGTGGGCGTCGGGCCCGGTTCGATCTGCACGACCCGGGTGGTCTCCGGCGTGGGCGTGCCGCAGATCACCGCCATCCGGGAGACGTCGCGCGCGGCGCGGGAGGCGGGTCTGCCGATCGTGGCGGACGGCGGCGTGAAATCCTCCGGTGACATCACCAAGGGCCTGGCGGCAGGTGCCAGCGCCGTGATGATCGGTTCGCTGTTCGCCGGCACCGAGGAATCGCCCGGCGAGACCATCCTGTACCAGGGTCGAACCTTCAAGTCTTACCGCGGCATGGGATCGCTGGCGGCCATGCAGCGCGGCAGCCGCGACCGCTACTTCCAGAGCGACACCGAGGCCGGCAAGCTGGTGCCGGAAGGCATCGAGGGGATGGTCCCGTTCAAGGGCAAGCTCGCCCAGCTCGTCGAGCAGCTCGTCGGCGGGCTGCGGTCCGGCATGGGGTATTGCGGCACCCGGGATGTCCCGACGCTGCAGGCGAGGGCAAAGTTCATCCGGGTGACGGCCGCCGGGCTGAAGGAATCGCATGCCCATGATGTCATCGTCACCAAGGAAGCGCCCAACTACCGCACGGAGAACTGACGCGGCCGCTTTCGTCCGTTCGCGTCCGTGGAGCGTGTGGGGCGCCGCGGTGGTGGCTCTGTCCTACAGTCTGGTCTGTGCGGTGTTCACCGCGTTTGCGGTGAAGATGGCCTGGCACGGTCGGCTGGCCACCACACCTCTCGATGTGCTGGATCCGGATTTCCCGTTCCTGGTACCGGGGGATGTTTTGCCGCTGCCGGGCGGACAGAGTCTGAGCGTGACGTCTGAACTGGTGCGCGTGCTGGCGGCCGCCACGCTTCTCATGCTGATGGCGGGGACCCTGGTGTGGGCCGGTGCGGGGATCGGCCTGCTGCTCCGACGGACCGGGGGCCGCCGGCTGGCCCTGGGCCTGTTCGGTCTCACCGCTCTGCTCGGTCTGTGGAACCTGGCGGTCGGCGTGGTGGTCGTGGTGATGTCCGACGGCGACGGTCTCGAGGCGATGGCCCGGCCGCTCGCCGCGGTGACCGCGCTCCTGGTGCTGTTGCCGGCCGCCGCCGGCCTGCCGCTGCTGGGCCGGGCCGCGAGAGCGTCCTTCGCGGGCGCTGGCGGCCGGGCCTCCCGTCCGCTGCTGGTCCCCGGCCTGACGGTTCATTTCGCGCTCGTGGCGGGTTTGCTGGCCGCCGCGGCGGTCACGCCCGCGACCTTCGGCCAGCCCCGGCTCCTGCTGGGCCCCTGGATGGTCACCGGGGGTGTCGCGCGCCTCGTGACCTTCGGGGTGGCGGTCGCGCACGGTGGCGCCGGATGGCTCTGCTGGTCCCGGCGGGCGGGTGCCTACCGCCTGTCCCTGTGGCTGAATGTGGTCCTGACCACACTGGTGGCCTGGTCGGCGCTGGCGGCCGGCGAAGCGGCCCTGGCCAGCCTGGCCGCCGGCCTGATGCCCGCCGCGGGTGTGCGACTGGCGTTCGCCGTGGCAGCGGTGCTGGGGGGTGGGCTGGTGGCCACCATTCGAGCGAGCCGGCGACAGCTTACGGGCGTGCCTCTCCGGACCGGCTGAGCCCGCACCCCGGCATGACCTTTTGTTGTCAGGTCACCGTGTCGATGGCGATGGCGCGGGTGCCGGCCTCCGTGGCCGTGATCCGCACCTCGACGCGGGGGGGAGGACAGACCGCATCGGGAAGGCGCTCGGCCCACTCGATGACCGTGATCGAGGTGTCGGCCAGGATGTCCTCGAGGCCGAGATCCGCGAGAGACTCCCCGTCACCCAGACGGTAGAGATCGACATGATCGAGCGAGACGGCGCCCTCGTGGCGGCTCACCATGATGAAGCTGGGAGAATGGATGTGTCTGGGATCGAGGCCGAGGCCGGCTGCGATGCCCTGCACGAGGCAGGTCTTCCCGGCCCCGAGGGCGCCGAACAGCAGCACCACGTCGCCGGGCGACAGCTCGGCGGCCAGCCGCCGGCCGAGTCGACGGGTCTCGTCGGCGGTGGCGCAGCGCGCCCGGTGGCCGTGCCGGACCGTTCGCGCGGATTCCCCATGTGGACGCGAGCGGGTCACGAGACTAGATTACAGGAACGGAGCCCGTTCACTCCACGTCCACGTCGCCGGGCCCGGATCAATCGGGAGTCCCCATGCGAACGAGACGGGCCGCGCCGCCCCTCGGGGGGAACTGGCGCGGCATCCCGGCTCTCCTCGGTGTCATCTTCTGCGCCACCGCGATGTCGCCCGCCGGCGAGGTGCGGTCCCCGGCTGCCGGGGTCGCAACGGAGGAGAGGCCGGCGTTCCCACGCGCGGGTGTGCCGTTCGAGGAGGTGGAGGTCCGACTCGTGATGCTCCGGGCCAGCGTCCTGGGTCCTCACGGCAAGGCGGTGACGGGTCTGGGACCTGGCGATTTCGAGCTCACGGACAGCGGGGTTCCACAGACCATCCAGGTGTTCGGCACAGCCGCGGACCGGCCGCTGTCGATCGCATTTCTCCTGGATGTCTCGGGGTCGATGGGGGTCCGGGGAAAGCTCGATCTGGCGCGGGGTGCCATCCGCAGTCTGACGCGGCGCCTGCGCCCGGCGGACCGCGTCGGCCTGCTCATCTTCGCTGACGGCGCGGTGCGCGTCGAGGCCCCGTTATCGACCGATCGGGAGACCTTCGAGGCCGCCCTGTCACGCCAGCGTGCCTACGGCAAGACCGCCCTGAGGGATGCCGTGGTGGCCGCCCCGGAGCTGCTCGCCGGAACCGGCAACTCGCGCCGGGCCCTGTTCCTGGTCACCGACGGCGTGGACAACGCCTCGAGCGTGTCCACCTTCGAGGCCTTGCGCGCCGCGCGCCAGGTCGCCGTGCCGATCCATGTGCTGGGGCTGTCCGACCTGCCGGCGGCACTGCGTGGCGGAAGCCACCGGGGAAAGGGCCGTACCGTGGTGGAGGTGCTCGAGGCGGTCGCGGAGGAGACCGGGGGCATCCTGTTCACGGCCTTCTCGGACGACGAGCTGGACCGGGCCGTCGTGGAGGTCGAGGGGCATCTGCGCAGCCAGTATGTGATCGGCTACCACCCGTCGGCGGGTGGGGAGCCCGGCGAGTATCGCCCCATCGTTCTCTCCGCCGGTGGACCCGACCGGCGGGTCGTGACCCGCCGCGGATATCGCATCGGGCGCTGACCTGCCGGGTGCTCCGTAACCTGCTGAATCAGCGGGGGGTGTCGTTTTTCGTTGGCTCGGCAAACACTTTCTGGTAACGTCGGATCATCCGGTGAAGAGCAGAACGAGTCACACATCTGAAATCGACTGCGCGGCGCCCACGATGCGGTGCCGCACGAGGGGTCCATGAGGTTCCGAGACGCACGAGTTCATGTCGCTTCCATCATCATGGCGCTGGCGTTCAGCCTCCTGATGGCGACCGGGTGCGCCACCAAGCAGATGGTCCGCGACGGGGCTGCCGCGACCGGCGGACGTCTCGACGACGTGGAGACCCAGGTGGAGAACAACCAGCGGGCTCTGCGGGAAGCGGACCGGCGACTTGACGACGTGACCGACCAGTCGCGCGCCGCGCGCAACATCGGCCGCCAGGCCGAGACCCGGGCGGAGGAAGCTCTGGAACTCGCCAAGGGCAAGCTGCTCTACGAGGTGGTGCTCGATGATACAGCCGGGCGATTTGCCCTCGACAGCGCCGGGCTGAGTGATGACACGCGGGCGCGTCTCGACCATCTTGCGGGTAAACTGAAGAGCGAGAATGCCAGCGTGTTTCTGGAGATCGCCGGACATACCGACTCCACCGGGCCTGCCGCCTACAACATGCGCCTCGGCCTGGCACGCGCCGAGGCCGTGCGTCGCTATCTGAATGGCCAGCACGAGATCCCGTTGCACCGCATGAGTGTCATCTCGTACGGCGAGACGCAGCCGGTGGCGGACAACAAGACGAAGGATGGGCGTGCCCGGAATCGGCGGGTCGAGATTCGCGTGCTGTCTTGATCGATCGACGTCACACGCCGTGACCCGGCGGCGTCAGCGCGTCGAGAACGCCGTGGCAGGCGGTGGGAGGCCCGACCTCCCGACCGGCGGGAAGTGATGATGAAGATCCTCACTGCCCACCAGATGCGCAACATCGACCGGCGCGCGATCTCGCGGTTTCAAGTTCCCGGCATCGTGCTCATGGAAAACGCCGGCCGCGCGGTCGTCGAGCATCTCCTGGACGTTGTCGAGGAGATGGACCACCCCGAGATCGCGGTGGTCTGCGGCAAGGGGAACAACGGCGGAGACGGCCTGGTGGCCGCGCGCCATCTGCATGACCTGGAGCTGACGCCGGTGGTCTTTCTCATCGCGTCGGAGGACGACCTGGAAGGGGACGCGGCGACGAACCGTCGAATTGTCGAGCGCCTGCCCATCCCGATGAAGACGATCCCCGAGGCCCAGTGGCGGAATGCCACGGGGGACGTGAATCCGCTCCTGTCGTTCGACATCATCGTCGATGCTCTCCTGGGGACCGGATTGAAAGGACGCGTGCGCGGCAATTTCCAGGCCATCGTCGAGGACATCAACGATGCCGGCGCCTACGTCGTGTCGGTGGACATTCCCTCGGGGCTCTCGGGAGGAAGATCTCGTGTGGTGGGCCCGGCCGTCCGGGCTGATGCCACGGTCACGTTCGTGGCCCCGAAGATCCCACACCTGTTCCCGCCGGCGGAGGAACTCTGCGGGGATCTGATCGTCGCCGAGATCGGGGTCCCCGCGGAGGCGGTGGCAGCGGAGAGGGTCAAGCTCGAACTGCTCGACGAGGACCGCATCGCCGGCCGCCTGATGCCGCGGGCGGATGATTCTCACAAGGGTTCGTACGGCCACGTCCTGATCATCGGGGGGTCGATCGGCAAGGCCGGTGCGGTCCGGCTGGCAACCGAGGCCGTCTTGATGGCCGGTGCGGGACTGGTGACCGCCGCGGTCCCGCGTTCCGTCCGGGCCGAGGCCGCGGGATTCGCGCCGGCGATGACGCATCCGCTGGCCGAATCGGGCAGTGGAGAGATCTCCCGGCGCGCCATCAACCCGCTGCGCAAGCTGATGGCCGACAAGGCGGTGGTCGCCATCGGGGTGGGAGCGGGCCGGGGAAAGGAGATCCAGGCGACGCTCCGGTCTCTGGTCACCAGCGCGCGCATGCCGGTCGTGGTGGATGCGGACGGTCTCAACGCATTCGAGGGGCGTGATGACGCGCTGTCCGGAGCCCGCCGGCCGCTGGTCCTCACACCCCATCCAGGCGAGATGGCGAGGCTGGCCGGAATCCCGACGGCTGATGTCCAGGCGGACCGGGTCGAGGTCTGCCGCCGTTTCGCCCGCACGCATTCCTGCCATGTGGTGCTCAAGGGGTACCGCACCCTCGTCGGCACGCCCGAGGGGCGCGTGTTCGTCAACCCCACCGGCAATCCCGGCCTCGCCACCGCCGGGAGCGGTGACGTGCTCACCGGGCTGCTTGCCGGCCTCATCGCCACCGGCGTGCCGGTGCTGGATGCCGTGCTGGTCGGTGTGTATGCCCATGGCTGGGCCGGCGATCGCGGTGCGGAGGCCACCGGCCTGTCCGCGCTGACGGCGCGCACACTTCTCGACGCTCTCCCTCAGGCCCTGCACGAGATCGAGGAGCTCGAACCGTGAGAGCACTGCGCTTCCTGACCGCCGGCGAGTCCCACGGCCCCGGCCTGGTGGTGACCGTCGACGGGTTGCCGGCGGGGCTGCCATTCGATCTCGATCGGATCAACGCCATGCTGGTCCGTCGAATGGGAGGGTACGGCCGCGGACCCAGGATGAAGAAGATCGAGAATGACCGGGTGCAGGTCCTTTCCGGCGTCCGTCATGGCGAGACCCTGGGGTCGCCGGTGGCGTTCCTGATCGAGAACAAGGACTTCGCCGGCTGGAAGGACGCGATGAACCCGGAGCCGGTGGTGGCCGGCACGAAGATCCGCAAGGTGACCCGCCCGCGTCCTGGGCATGCGGATCTGGCCGGCGGGCTGAAGTACAACACGCACGACCTCCGCGACATCCTGGAACGCGCCTCGGCGCGGGAGACCGCGGCACGAACGGCGGCAGGAGCGCTGGCGGCCCTCTTCCTGGACCAGTTCTCCATCTGGGTGGTTAGCCACGTGATCCAGGTCGGCCCGGCGGGTTATCCGGAGGATCACGAGGTGCCGTTCGTCGACATCGTCAACATCTCACCGGAATCGAGGCTGCATGTGGCGGACCCCGATATCGAGGCAGAGATGGTGGCCGAGATCGATGCGGCGGAAGCGGCGTACGACACCGTCGGCGGGGTGTTCGAGGTGGTGGCGTCCGGAGTGCCGGCCGGGCTGGGAAGTCACCGCCACTGGGACACCAAGATCGACGCCCGGCTGGCCCAGGCCGTGCTCTCCATCCAGGCCATCAAGGCGGTCGAGATCGGCCAGGGAGTGCGCGCCGCGGGGTGCCGCGGCTCGGCCATTCACGACGAGATCCTGCGCACGGGACGCTGGAAGGGTTTCACGCGCCGCACGAACCGGGCCGGTGGTGTCGAGGGCGGTATCACCAACGGTGGTGAGGTGCGGGTGCGAGCCCACATGAAGCCGCTCTCGACGCTGAAGAAGCCGCTGGCGTCGGTCGATGTGGAGTCGAAGGAAGCCTTCAAGGCCCAGGTCGAGCGGAGCGACGTGACCGCGATCTCGGCGGCGGGCGTGGTCGGCGAGGCGATGGTCGCCCTGGTCCTAGCCGACGCGTTCCTCGAGAAGTTCGGTGGCGATTCTCTCGGCGAGACGAAGCGCAACTTCGATGGCTATCGCCGGCAGATGCAGAAGTACTGATCGATGGCCATGGCGTGGTTGACGGGAAACTGGTACGGGCTCTTGCCGGCGCCCTTCGACGCCGTGGCGTTGACGGGCGTGGCCATCTGTTGCGGACTGATCCTCGGCGCCGAGCGAGAGCGCAAGGAGAAGGCTGCGGGTCTGCGCACCATGACCCTGGTGAGCGTCGGCGCGGCGGTGTTCACCATGGTCTCGATGCATTTTGGGGGCATGGCGGGTGATCCGGGCCGGATCGCGGCGCAGATCGTCAGCGGCGTGGGCTTTCTCGGCGCGGGGGCCATTCTTCGTGGCGAGCGCGGTGTGCAGGGTCTGACCACGGCGGCGACGATCTGGGCGATGGCCGCCATCGGCATGACGGTGGGGGCGGGGTACGCCGGAGCGGGGCTGGCGCTGAGCGCCGGCATCGTGGGCGTTCTGGGGGTGGCGGCGCTGGTGGAGTGGCGCTACATCGGCCCGTGCACGATGGCGGAGGCGACCGTGGTCTTCGAGGACAACGGCGGCAAGGGGATCGTCCGCGTCAACCAGATCCTCGACGCTCACCGGATTCCCGTCCGGGGCCGCCGCCGGGAGACACTGGACGACGGCAGCACCCGGCTCACGGTGTCGTACTGCAACACCCACAAGCACCACAAGGACTTCCTGGCCAATCTTGCCGGGCTTGATGAGGTTCACCTCATCGAGATCTGAGTCCACCTGCTGTCACGGTGGCCATCGCGGGACGTCCCCCGGGAGAAGCGAGCGAGGACGAGCTCTCTCGGAAGAGAGGGGGTTCTTCGGGGAGGTCTAAGCCCTCACCGAGTGCATCCCCCGGGGGATACTCGACATCTCGTGGCCGGGTCTCAGACCCGGCGGTGTCCGTGGCGAGAGGATGAAGTGGGATGGATGCTCCGTGTCCAGGTGGGTATGCAGGCTGCCCCCCGGTGTCGGGTTCGCTGGCCGGACACTCCGGAGAACGGCCCGGAAGGAGACGGTGCGTATCTGGTTCAGAGAGACGGAAACCATCGAAGCGAAGCTCGGGCGGGACTGCTGTTGGCGGGAGGACCACCCATCCCATACACCCCTCAAATCGGCCCGCAGCCTAACAGAACCCGACCCGCCGAGTCAATGAAAAAACGCAATATATGGTGGAATACCGGGCGGGTTGCCCCCACCCGTTGGGGCAAAACCGGTGCGAAAGCTGTGGAAAACTCGACGGCGATCGCGCTGGACCTGTTGCACAGCACGGGTTCGCGGGTGTCGGGCGGATTCACGGGAAGTTGTGCACAGATGGTGTGAAATGGATCGCGAAGGCGCGATCGGCCGGTCGGCGCCGGCAGAGGGCGGCGTCAGAGGGTGCCTGAGCCCCGCGCCGGTTCATCGAACTGATGACGGACGAGTTGCGCGTAGAGGCCGTCTGCCGCCATCAATTCGGCGTGCGTCCCATCCTCACGGAGGGTCCCGTGATGCAGCACCAGGATCCGATCCACCGCCGACAGCGTGGCGAGACGGTGGGCCACGATGATCGCCGTGCGGCCCTCGGTCACCGTGCCGAGGGCCTCCTGGAGCTGCCCCTCGGTCTGGGGATCCACGGACGACGTGGCCTCGTCGAGAACGAGGACGGCCGGGTTGAAGACGATGGCCCGGGCGAACGCCAGGAGCTGCTTCTGTCCGGCCGAGAGATTCGAGCCCCGGGGCGCGACGCGATGATCCAGGCCGCCGGGCAGCGAGTCGATGAACGACGTCAGTTGCACGGCTGCGCACGCCTGCTCGATCTGGTGTCTTTGAATGTGTGGATCCCCGAGGGACAGATTGCTGGCCAGGGTGCCCCGGAACAGCACGGAATCCTGCAGAACCACGCCGATCTGGCGGCGCAGGCCGGGCGCCGTCAGCGTGCGGATATCCGTCCCGTCGAGATGGATCGTGCCGGATGTGGGTTCGTAGAGACGCACCAGCAGCTTGATGAGAGTCGACTTGCCCGAGCCGGTCAGTCCCACGATACCGATGCGCTCCCCGGCCCGGATTTGAAAGGTCACGCCGCGGAGGACATCCTCGCCTTCCACGTAATGGAACCAGACGTTGTCGAAGCCCAGGGCGCCGCGCGGCTTCATCCCGGTTGCCGCCGGACCGCCCTCCGGCCGGTCTCCGGCGGGTTCGCGAACGTCCCGTGGCGCCGCGCCCGGCTCCTCGGGTTCATCGAAGATGGCCACCAGTCGTTCGGTGGATGCCATGGCCGATTGCATGACGGTGTACTTGGTCGCGAGTTCCCGGATCGGGACGAAGAACTTCTGCGTGTACTCGATGAAGGCCACGAGCACTCCGAAGCTGATGGCGCCGGAGACGATGCGACCGCCGCCGTACCAGATGATGAGGGCCACGGAGAGCGTCCCGACCCATTCGACGACCGCGGAGAAGAGAGAATCGTAGGCCACCGAACCGATGTCTGCGTCGCGGTGGTCACGGTTCAGACCCTCGAACGCCTCGAAGTTGCGTCGCTGGCGGCCGAACATCTGCACCAGCGGCATGCCCGAGAGCGATTCGTTGAGAAAGGAGTTGATGCGTGCCAGCCGCAGACGGAGATGGCGATAGGCATGGCGCAGTCGCACGCGAAAAAATGTCGAGAGCACCATCATGACCGGAACGACCGCGAAGGTCACCAGCGCCAGACGGGCATTCATCCACACCATCACGGCGACGATGCCGACGAGCTTCACGAGGTCGCCGGCGAACGTGACCACCCCGGAGGCGAAGATCTCGTTCAGGGATTCGATGTCGGTGGTCACGCGGGTGACGAGACGGCCGACGGGGTTGCGATCGAAGAACGCGGCGGGCAGCCGCTGGAGGTGGGCAAACGCTGCGGTGCGCAGGTCGAACACGACGCCCTGGCCGGTGCGCTCCATCACGTTGATCTCCAGGAAGCGGAAGGCGAACTCGCCGATCAGCGCGATCAGGAAGAGCAGGGCGACACGGTGCAGCCCGCTCCCCTCGCCGGTGACCATGTGTCGATCGATGGCGACCTTGACGAGGTATGGCTGCACGAGCTGGGCGGCGGCCACCAGAGCGAACAGCACGAATGATGTGGCGACCCAGATCCGGTAGGGTCGCACCCACTGCCACAGCCACCGGACCAGTCCGGGGTCGTACGCCTTGCCGAGAACCCGCTCCTCCGTGATGCCCCCGGTGTGTCTCATGCCTCTTCCTGGAGCAGCCGGGATCGGGTCTGCCGGCGAAACATCCGGGCGTAGAGGCCGTCGCGGGCGAGCAGCGACTCATGGGTTCCGGTCTCGACGAGTCGACCTGCATCGAGGACGAAGATTCGATCCGCCCGCTGCACCGCCGCGAGGCGATGGGAGATGAGAATCGACGTGGCCGCGCGAGCCGCGGAGAAGACGCCGGAGAGCACGGTCTGCTCCGTCTCGGCATCGACGGATGACAGGGAATCGTCCAGGATCAGGATCCGTGGTCGAAGGATCAGAGCACGGGCGAGAGCGGCGCGCTGGCGCTGGCCGCCCGAGAGGGTCAGGCCGCCCTCGCCCACCCGGGTGTCCAGGCCGTCGGGAAAGGCCTCGAGGTCTCGCGACAGCCCCGCCATCCGCGCCGCCGCCTCGACCGCGTCGGCGCGCGGGGTATCCAGTCCGAAGGCGATGTTCTCGCCGAGGGTCCGCGAGAAGAGAAACGCCTCCTGGGGTGCGTAGCCGATCGCCGGGCGCAGGACGTCCAGCGGTATCCGGTTGATGTCCTTGCCGTCGATGAACACCGTGCCGTCGGGCACGGGCAGGAACCGCGTCAGGATGCTGGCGATGGTCGTCTTGCCCGAGCCGACCGGCCCCACCAGGGCGACCGTCTCCCCGGCGTCGATCTTCAGCGAGACATCGTGCAGGGCAGGGGCACCGCCGCCGGCGTGTGCCACCGTGAGGTGGCGCAGTTCGATGGACCCCTCCACGGCGGTGATCCCCGCGTCAGGTCGTGCGCCCTCGTCCTCGGCCGGGTGCGACAGGATCTCTTCGAGCCGGCGCATCGCCACACGGCCACGCTGGTAGGTGTTGATGACCCATCCCATGGCCACCGTCGGCCAGACCAGAAACCCGAGATACGCCGAAAAGGCGACGAATTCGCCCAGCGAGATCAGACCCCGGGCGACCATCTGTCCGCCGACCCAGACGGCGACCAGGCTGCCGGCCCCACCCAGGGAGCCCATCAGCGGGATGAGGGTGCCGCGCACCCGGGCCAGGGCCAGATTGGCGCTGCGCAGGTCCGCGGAGAGGCGGGCGAACTGCGCGCACTCGCTCTCCTCCTGCGCGTACGTCTTCACCATCTGGATGGCCGTGAGATTCTCCTGTGCGTGGTCCGACAGCGCGGCGAGGCGCTCCTGACTGGCGCGGCTTCGTGTGTGCAGATGGCGGCTCACGCGTTGCACCGACAGGACGAGCAGGGGCATCGGCAGCAGCGCGGCGAGGGTCAGACGTGGGCTGATCCAGGTCATGACGGAGAGCGACGCCACGTACACGATGAAGGTGTTGGCGAGGTTCATGATGCCCGGTCCGAAGAACGAACGCACCGACATCATGTCGTTGACCGCCCGGCTCATCAGATCGCCCGGCGTGACCTGGCCGAAGAAGGTGGCCGGGAGCCGCTGGAGGTGCGCGAAGAATCGATTGCGCAGGTCGTAGGCGATCCGCCGGCTGGCGCCGAGAACCGCCAGTCGAGAACCGGCGCGCACCAGCGCCTGCATCGATGCCAGCGCCACGATCAGCAGGGCGCACGTCGCCACGGAAGGCGCTTCCCGCCGGCCGCGCAGGGCTTCCACGGCGTCGCGGAGCAGCAGCGGGATGGCGAGCCCACACCCGTTGGTGACCAGGAGCAGCAGCACGCCCGCGATGTAGCGCCGCCGGTAGCGGCGCAGCATCTCGCGGATCACGGGATGGGCTCCTCGCCGGGGAGGGCGGGCTGGAGAGGCGCCGACAGGGGAGCATCCCGCAGGTGGCCTCCGGCCAGGAGGAACAGCATCTGCCACATCAGCGACGGGTTGACGTGGCGGCTCGCGGCCGACCCGCACCAGGCGATGCGATCCAGCAAGCGGGCGCCCCGGTCGGGAGGGATGCTCGCCGCGAGCGTTTCCATCTCGGCCAGACGGTCGCGATTGGCGAGCAGGTCGAGATCCGGATCGGCCCGCCAGATCATCAGATCGCGAGCCACGAGGGCCAGGTCGTCCAGCGTCGCGAGCAGATCGACGCCACGTCTCCCGAACGGCTCGGCGACGGTGGCGGCCGTGGCCGCGTCCGCATCCGCGGCCACAGTCAGGGCCTCGACGAGGGCGTCTCGGCTGGCCCGTCGGGAACTGCTGTCGAGACGCCGTGCCGCGCCGGGGCAGCCGCCGGTCCACACCGCGCGCCAGTGAGCTTCATCGGCATCAAGACCGTGTTCGATCAGGAACTTCGTGACCTCATCGACGGGAGCCGGCACGAACGACAGCGTGTGACAGCGAGAAGGGACGGTGTCTGGCAGCCGTTCCGGCTGGGGTGTGACGACCACGAAGATCGTCCTCGTCGGCGGTTCCTCGAGGATCTTCAGCAGAACGTTGGCGCAACCCTGCCCGGGGTCGGTCTCCACATCCCGCACGATGAGGACGCGCCAGCGTGCCTCGAAGGGGCGGTAGGCGGTATCGCGCACGAGATGCCTGACCTGGCCGATCAGCAGCCGGTTGCCGGCGCGCGACGCGGGGACGCGGGCGCCGTCCGCCGCGCCGACGGGATAGAACAGCGGGCGAGAAGCAGCCCGGGCGGAGGCCTCGCTCTCCAGAACCTTCACATCGGGATGGTTCCATGTCGCGATCTTGTGGCAGGCCACGCACGTTTCGCAGGCCATGATGCCTTCCGGCGAGAGGCAGTTGAGTGACGCCGCCAGGGCTCGTGCCGTGGACAGTTTTCCCACGCCGACGGGCCCGGAGAACAGGAGACTCGGGAGAAGGCGTTTCTCCGCGACGGCCCGGCCCAGGAGAGTGCGGATCTCGTCGTTTCCGACCAGGCGGTCCAGACGGAGGATCGGCGCAGCGGGTGCGGCGGCACGCCCCATCTAGACCGCCAGCCCGAGGCGGGCGAAGAGCGCGGAGTGAACCCGCTCATGAACGGTATCGACCGGCCCGGTTGCATCGATGACGATCATGCGGTCGGGGTCGGCTCTCGCCAGGGCCCGGTAGCCGTCGCGAACCCGCTGGTGAAAGGTGAGATCCTCGTCCTCGAAGCGGGTCAGACGGTCGCCATCCTGCGCCTGCCGCTGTCTCGCCCGCCGCAATGCCGTCTCCACCGGGTGGTCCAGGAGCAGTGTCACATCGGGAACCCTGCTCAGACCCGGAAGTGCGTGTACGGCCTCGATCGTCGACAGCGGCAGGCCCCGACCGTACCCCTGGTACGCACAGGTGGCGTCTGTGAAGCGGTCACAGAGAACCGTCTGCCCGCTCGCCAGCGCCGGTTCGATGACCTGCGCCAGATGCTCCCGCCGGGCCGCGGCCAGCAACAGAAGCTCGGTGACCGCATCGAGGGAACCACGGGCGGGATCCAGCAGTACGGCGCGGAGGGTCTCGCCCAGCGGCGAGCCGCCCGGCTCCCGGGTGAGGAGATGCGAGACGCCGGCTGCAGTCAGGGCACGGGACAGCTCCCGCACCTGCGTGGTCTTCCCGCACCCCTCGATACCCTCGATGGTGACGAACAGGGGATGGATCGCGGCCATGGAACCTCCGGAAACCGCCAGGATAACACCTCACCGGGCCCTGGCGGTCACCCGTGGACCCGGAACACCAGCCAGCACGCCGTGGCCACGACGCCTGCGGCGAGGACGTTCAGGACCAGGCCGGTGCGGGCCATCGACCTCATCTCGAGTCGCCCCGACGCGAAGACGATGGCGTTGGGGGGCGTGGCCGTCGGTAGCATGAACGCGCACGAGGCCGACAGCGTCACGGCCAGGAGCAGCGGAAACACCGGCGCGCCAAGTGCCGGTGCCACGGCGGCGACGAGGGGCAGAAAGGTGGTCGTCGTGGCGGTGTTCGAGTTCACCTCGGTGAGAAAACTGATCAGCAGCGCGACGATGAACAGCAGGAGCGGGAGGGGGACGGACGGCATGCCGCCGAGAGCCCCGGCGACCACGTTACCCAGTCCGGATGCGGTGAAGCCGGCCGCCAGCGCGAACCCTCCACCGAAGAGCAGGAGAATCGGCCACGGGATGGCCGGAAAGGCACGCGCGTCGAGAAGACGCCGGCGGGAGGTGCCGGCGGAGCGTCCCGCCGGGATGAGAAACAGGGCCAGGGCTGCGGCGATGGCCACCGTGGAATCGTCCACCAGTCCGTCGAGCCCGACCAGTTCGGTCCAGCCCGGCAGGACCAGCTGGCCGGCATGAAGACCGCGCCGGGTGATCCACAGCAGGGCCGTTGCTGCGAAGACCCATGCGGTGCGGCGTTCGGCCGTGGAGATCGGCGGAAGACGCCGGATCTCGTCGCGGATCTCGGCTGTCCCGCCCCCCGCCGGACCGCCGGCCTGCGGGTAGGCCCAGGTGGTGAGGACCAGCCAGGCCATCGGGATCAGGACGATCACCAGCGGCACGCCGATCAGCATCCAGCCCAGGAAGTCCGGGGGCGAGCTTCCCGGCAGCAGATCGGGGACCATGCCGGCGAACACCACGTTGGGGAACGTGCCGACCAGGGTACCGATGCCGCCGATGTTGCAGGCGTAGGCCGTGCCGAGCATCAGCGCCGGCGCGAAGGCGGGAGCGGCGACCCGCCCGGATACGGCCAGCGCGATGGGGTAGAGCATCGCCGCGGTCGCCGTGTTGGAGAGCCACATGGACAGGAACGCCGCGGCGATCATGAAACCGAGCACCAGGCGGCGGGGCCCACCGCCCACCCGGGCGACGATCCCCAGGGCGATCCGCCGGTGAAGGCCGTGCTGCTGCATGGCCTCTGCCAGGACAAAGCCCCCGCCCATCAGGAAGACGAATCGATTGGCGTAGGCGACCGCCACGTCACCGGCGGGCAGGATGCCGGCGACCGGAAACAACACGAGGGGCAGCAATGCCGTCACCGGCAGGGGCACGACCTCCGTGACCCACCAGACCGCCATCCAGGCGATCGCCGCGGCCGCCCGGGAGGCGTGGGGTGGCAGGATGGTGTCCGGGATCGCGAAGGACAGTGCAAACAGTGCCGGTGCCGTCAGCACCGGAACGGCTCGCCACGACCAGCCGGACCGGGAATGGGAGGACATCGGTGCGCACGGTAACATGCCGTGCCCCGGACGAGGAACGGAGGGCGAGGCGGTCCTGCCGGTCTATGCCGGTGTCGCGCGTGCTATCAGCGGGTGGCAGGGGCTGCCGCGGCACTGCCCTTCAGGTTGGCGTCGATGGCGGCCTTGAAGCTCGTGAACGGCTGGGCACCCACCATCTTCTTGCCGTTGACGAAGAAGGTCGGCGTGCCCCGCACACCGACCTGGGCCGCCTGTTTCACATCGCGATTGACCATGGCCATCAGCCCCGGATCCTTCCGGTCGGCCTGCCAGCGGTCCATATCGAGGCCGACCTGTCTGGCAAACTCGACGAACTTGTCCTCACCGAGAGTGCGCTGGTTGGCGAACAGCAGCGCACGGTACTCCCAGTATTTGTCCTGCTTGCTGGCTGCCACCGCTGCGACGGCAGCGGAGCGGGCCTGGCCATGGAAGTCCAGCGGCATGTTCTTGACGACCAGGCGAACGTTGTCCGGATAGGCCTTCAGGATCTCCTGCACGGTGCTCTGGGCCCGCCCGCAGAACGGGCACTGGTAATCGGTGAACTCGACGATGGTGACCGGGGCGTTGGCGGGTCCCCGGGCGATGGAGTCGGCCACGTCGATGTCGTACCGCTTGTTCGGGTCCTCCGCCGGCCGCTGCTGCTTCTTGGGCGTTTCCACCCGCGCGATCCAGCGCGTCGGTTTCAGTTTTCCGCCCAGTTCCTCGTCGATCAGCCGTGTGAAGGCGGGGAGCGGCTGAGCGCCGCGCAGCGTGCGGCCGTTGACGAAGAAGTAGGGGGTCGCGGTCGCGCCGATGCGCGCCGCGGTCTGCTGGCCTGCCTGGACCGGGGCGGTGAAGCGCCCGGAATCCAGGGCGGCCTCGAATGCGGGCACGTCCAGCCCGATCTGCCCGGCATAGGCCACCAGGTTGTCCCGCTTGAGAGCGCGCTGGTTGTCGAGCAGCAGGTTGTGCATCTCGAGGAACTTGCCCTGGTCGTTGGCGGCGAGGGCAGCCTGGGCGGCGAGAGGGGCATCCTTGTGGAAACTCAGAGGGTTCATCACGAACGCCACGCGCACCGAGTCGCCGTACTTGCTCAGGACCTGGTTGACGGTCTGATGGGCACGCCCGCAGAAGGGACACTGGTAGTCGATGAATTCCACCAGCGTGATCGGCGCCTCCGCGGGACCTGCGGTGGGCAGGCCGGCGGTGTCGATCTTGATCCTGGGAATGGTGTTCGCGGCTCCGGCCGGCGCTGCCACCGCCTTGCGCGCCGCCTGGGGCGTCGGGACCGGGGTGCCGCCGGGAGCCGCCTCCGCGGGAGCATCGGAACTCAGACCGCCGAGCACGAGCCCGGCCGCCAGAGCCGCCGCGACGAGAACGAAGGGCAGGAGACGGCCGGTCGCGGACCGGCCCGTGTTTCCGGAGGGCTGTGTCTTCTGGGTCATAGGATTCTCCGCGGTGTGCGGCTGTCGCCGTGCAGGTTGGTGTCGCGACGGGCCAGCCCGTCAGGTGCCAAGTATACCCGAAACTGCCTCCCGGGGCCCGTCTCCGGCGGGGACTCAGCGGGAGAAGAATCCGCGCCGGGTGCCCGAGGAGGCCGGATCCGGCTTCTGGGCGGCCGAGAGCTCCTTGACGCGGGCCTGGAGCTTGGCGATCTTCGCCTCCAGGTCTTTCTTCACGGACGCGGTCTCGTTCCTGGCCTGCTCCACGGCCTTGTCCGCGCCGGAGGTCGACTGGGATGCCTGCCCCAGGCGGGCGTCCTTCTCCTGGATCTCGTCCTGGAGCTGGCTGATGATCCGGTCCTTGTCGGCAAGCTCGGTTCTGTGCCGCTCCTGGCACTCGTCGTAGAGGTGCTGGACCTCCTGCAATTCCACGATCTTGGAGAAATCCGCCTTCGATTCGGCCATGTCCGCATCTCCACTGCTGGCGCCGGATTCCGAGTACAGGAACGTGCGCATGTCGCGCTCGAAATCATCCGACTTGAGTGATGCCGCCTGCGCCGTCCCCTGGGTCACCTCACCGTTGAGAACAAGCGCCATCAGCGACTGGTTCATCGTCTGCATCTTGAAGAAGGAGACCGATTTCTCCATCTCGGTCTCGATGTCCACGATGTTTCCCTCCTCGATCAGCTTGGCGATCCGCGGTGTCATGCGCAGGATCTCGACCGCCGCGGTCAATCCCGGTTCGGTGCCCCGGCTCACCAGCTTCAACGAGATGATGCCCTGGAGCACCTGAGAGAGCTGCGCGCGGACCTGCGCGTGCTGGCGCGCCGGGAAGGCGTCGATGATGCGATCAATCGTCTGGGATGCCGAATTGGTGTGCAGCGTCGAGAACACCAGGTGACCGGTCTCGGCGGCGGTGATGGCCGTCGACGTGGTCTCCAGATCGCGCATTTCCCCCACGGCGATGACATCCGGGTCCTGGCGCACCACGTTGCGGAGTGCGTCGGCGAACGACAGGGTGTCGGTTCCGACTTCCCGCTGGCTGATGACGCCGAGGCTGTCGGTGATGAGGAACTCGATCGGGTCCTCGATGGTGACGATGTGCACCGGCCGGGTGGTGCACACGAGTCGGAGGAGGGCGGCCAGGGTCGAGGACTTGCCGTTGCCGGTGGGCCCCGTGATCAGGACCAGTCCCGCTTCCAGCTTGGCGAAATCCTCGATCACCGGCGGCAGGCCCCATTCATCGAGGGACGGAAACTCGAACGGGATGCGACGGAAGGCGGCGGCGAGGCTGCCGCGCTGATGGGTGATCGAGACGCGGAATCGCGACACACCTGGAACCGAGTAGCCCAGATCGACCCACAGTTTCTCCTCGAGCTGGAGTCGCTGCTTCTCCGTCAGCATCGGCAGGAGCATGTCGCGAATCTGATCCGGCTCCAGCGGTTGTTCCCCCCCGGCGGTCAGTTTCTTCTCGATGCGCAGCAGGGGCGGACGCATCGCCTTCAGGTGCATGTCCGACGCCTTGCGGGCCACCATGAAGCGAAGAAGATCGTGAATGTCCATGTTGTCAGATTTCGCTCGTGTCGAGAATCCGTCGTGGGCCTCCATGGGCGCACATCGACCACGAATCGAATATAGGCGCGTGGCAGACGAGATCCAGTCTCGCGCGCCGGGCGCCGGGAAGCGCTGTTGTCGCAACAGGTCGGGTCCATCTGGTCATGAGGCCGCCGCATGCATTCCCCGGCCAGCCGGGCCGGCCCTCGTTGCCCGTCCGGGTGGCCGGTGGTACTCTTCCGGCCCGATGCAACCGTATGACTTCAGGACCATCGAGCCGCGGTGGCAGGAATACTGGCGCACCGAGAATCTGTTCTCCGCGGCCCCGGCCGGAGGCGGACGGGATTACTACATGTTGATGATGTTCCCGTACCCGTCGGGAACGCTCCACGTGGGACACGGCCGCAACTACATCCTCGGCGACGCTCTCTGCCGCTACATGAAGATGCGAGGGTTCAACGTGCTCTCGCCCATGGGCTGGGACGCGTTCGGCCTGCCGGCGGAGAATCACGCCATCCAGCGGGGTGTCCACCCGGCGGACTCGACGCGGGACAACATCGAACGGATGCGCCGTCAGTTTCAGGAATGGGGAATCGTCTACGACTGGGACCGGGAGATCGCATCGTGCCACCCGGGTTTCTACCGGTGGAATCAGTGGCTGTTCCTGCAGATGTATGAGCGGGGGCTGGCGTATCGGGACACGGCGAACGTGAACTGGTGTGAGTCGTGCAAGACGGTTCTGGCCAACGAGCAGGTCGTCGAGGGTGCCTGTGAGCGCTGCTCCACGCCGGTCATCCAGCGCGAGCTACGGCAGTGGTTCCTGCGCATCACCGAGTATGCTCAGCGGCTGCTCGATGACCTGGACGGCCTGGAGGACTGGCCCGGCCGGGTCAAGGCCATGCAGGCCAACTGGATCGGTCGCTCCGAGGGCGTCGAGCTCGACTTCGCGGTGGAGGGAGCCAGCGACGGGCCGCTCCGTGTGTACACGACACGCCCCGACACCATCTTCGGGGCCACGTTCGTCGCCATGGCGCCGGAGCATGCACGGCTGGCACCGCTGGTCGCCGGGCGCCCCGAGGAGAAGGCTGTCGAGGCCTTCGTGGCATCGGTGGGTCAGGAGTCGGCGTTTGCCCGTGGTGCGGGCCTGATCGAGAAGCGTGGGGTCTTCACCGGGCGATACGCCATCAATCCTTTCAACGGTGAGCGGCTCCCGGTATGGGTGGCCAACTTCGTGCTGACAACCTACGGCACGGGAGCCATCATGGCCGTCCCGGCGCACGACCAGAGGGATCTCGAGTTTGCCCGGGCCCACGATCTGCCCGTTCGCGTCGTCATCCGGCCGGGCGCGGATGAGCCGCCGGGCGACGGATCCCACCCGGCCGACCGCACCGAGGCATTCACGGCGGACGGGACCCTCGTCGATTCAGGCCGCTGGACCGGCCTTCCCAATCGCACGGCCATTGCCCGCATGATCGCCCATGCCGCCAGCGAGGGGTTCGGGCGTCCGCGCGTGAACTTTCGCCTGCGGGACTGGCTGATCTCACGGCAGCGCTACTGGGGGACGCCGATCCCGATCATCGATTGCGATGCCTGCGGGGAGGTGCCGGTCCCCGAGTCCGACCTGCCGGTTCTGCTCCCTCGCGAGGTGGAGTTCCGGCCCACCGGGGATTCCCCGCTGGCGACCCACGCCGGCTTCGTTCAGACCGCCTGCCCGAGGTGCGGATCGGCCGCCCGTCGTGAGACCGACACCATGGACACGTTCGTCGATTCGTCGTGGTACTTCCTGCGCTTCATCTCACCGCGCCTGACGACGGCCCCCTTCGACAGCGCGGCGGTGAATCGCTGGTTGCCGGTCGATCAGTACATCGGCGGCATCGAGCACGCGATCCTGCACCTGCTCTATGCGCGGTTCGTGACCAAGTTTCTCCATGACACGGGCCACGTGGCGTTCCAGGAACCTTTCGCGCGCCTGTTCACGCAGGGCATGATCACCCATCCGGCGTACCGTTGCCCGGAGCACGGATGGGTCGCCCCGCAACAGGTGCGAGATGGTCGCTGCCCCACCGGAGGAGAGGCACTGGAGGTCTCGCTCCAGAAGATGGCCAAGTCGAAGCTGAATGTCGTC
>JBHHZI010000037.1:0-23613 GCA_046757965.1 Acidobacteriota bacterium
GACGACCGACAGCTCGACCTCTGTGCCGGGGCCACCGTGGGCTGCGAGACTCCATGGGTCGGATGAGGCCTCGTCACCCGGGAGCAGGGTCCGGACCGTTCTCGCCTCGACACATCCGGGTCCGGGCGGCCGGAGCCAGCCGCGCGAATCGGTGCCCGGGGCGGCCTGCCCACACCCGGTGTCAGCAGCCAGCAGGTAGTAGAAGCCGCTCCCGGCCCCGGGCAACGGCTCGCTGTCATGCGCCTCGCCTGCGGTCAGACCACCCAGGAGGCAGGCGTGATCATACCCCCGCCCGGGAACCAGGGGGAGACGACCGCGAAGCAGCTCGAAGCGCCGGGCATCCGCCGGCAGCCAGTCGATGTGCGACGCCATGATGCCGCTCACCTCCAGCGTCGGCGCCGGTCCCGCGGGGATCGCCACGCCGGCGAGGGCGTTCCCGGGGGCGCAGTCCCGATCGTCACCGACTCCGTCCCCGTCGCCATCTCCATCGCAGGCATCTCCCTGGCCATCGGCATCCCGGTCCTCCTGGCCGGGATTGAACAGGCCGGGGCAGTTGTCCGTGTCCGGCCCGATGCCGTCGCCGTCGTCCAGGGACGCTGACGGCGCCGCGGGAACCGGCGCCAGGACCGGAGTGGACGGACCCGGGGCGCTGCCGTCCGACGGACGGGCCGGGGTCTCGACGCCGGCCCCGGTCTCGTCGATGCCGGTGCCGCTCTCGCCCGACTCTTCCGTCCCGGCATCGTCTGCCTCCTCCCGGTCGTCCTCTCCGTCGGGCGTCGGGTCACACGCATCACCCTGGCCATCCCCGTCCAGATCGGATTGATCGGCATTGAACTGTTCCGGACAGTTGTCCTCGGCGTCGACCACGCCGTCCTCGTCACCATCCCGGGTCTCGTCGTCGTCCGGGTTCTCGTCGAGGGTCACCGACTCACTGTTGGCGGAGAAGTACAGCGACGTCAAATTCCCCGCATAGGTCATCTTCAGGACGAACGTGGCACGCGAGGCGCCGGCGAGGGCCGGATGCGTCAGCGGGATCTCCGCCCGCGTGCTGGAGATATCCATCTCCTGGACCAGACGCGCCCCGCCGGACAGCGCCCCGTCGGTCGGACCCGCACCGGGATAGGCGTAGAGCTGGTATCCCACCAGTCCCACCGGCGCCCCGTCCGTCACCACATACCCGCGCGCCTGATCCCACTCGACGACGATCCGGTCGGCGTCCTCCTGCACGATGGAGGGGACGGGAATCGGGGCCAGACCGCCGATCGGTCCCGCTCCCGTGCGGAGAACCTGCCCGGAGGTGAATCCCGACAGCGGTTCGAAGCAGGCCTCCTGCCGGTTTCCGCGGTGGCAGTTCACCATGGTGGAATCCCCGTTCTCCCCGTGGGTGATGATCTGGGACTGCACGCCGTAGTAGCCCACATGAGCGGCTGTGTCCGGCTGCAGGACACCGTCCCAGGCGACGAAGAAGGCCATCCCGACCTGGCCCCGGGTGGCGGGAAAGTTCCCCGTCTGCGTGGCATCGGTCTGATACATGCCTCTCTTGGGCCGGAAACGGGGATGACCGTCGAGAACCGAGGGCGGCATGTTGATCTCCACCACCGGGACGACGTGGTAGATCCGGTACGACAGGCCACAGGGTTGCTGGCCGTGGCGGCAGCCGAACAGGTCCGAGGGCACATCCAGAACCGCGGCCTCGACGATCTCGCCGGGCCCCTGGGCGCGCACCGGGATCCCGGCACCCCAGCTCATCCAGGCGACACAGGCCAGCCCGACGACCCACGCGCGGCATCGACGGGTTGAGCGCCGCATGTCTGTCCCGGACACGGCGCCCAGAGTACCACGGAGGTGGCCGCCGCTCACCCGTCGAGTCTCGCCATGGTGACCCCTTCCCCGCCTTCCGCCGGCGTGCCGGCGCGAATCTCCCCCACCGAGGGGTGGGAGGACAGCGCCTGCCGGACAGCCTGTCGCAGGCGGCCCGTGCCGTGGCCGTGAATGATCCGCAGGTGGCGGCGTGGCGTCATCAGGGCCCGGTCGATGAATCGTTCCAGGGCTTGCAGCGCCTCGTCGACGCGCTTGCCGATGAGGCGAAGTTCCTGCGGCTCATCGGTGTCTTCCTCCTCGGGCACAGCCGCACCGCCGGGCACCGCCTTCTGCCGCCCGGGTGCGAGCCGGGTGACGTCGGCCCGGCCCACCGTCCAGAGGCTCCGCCCCACCCGGACCGCGACCCGCCCGCGGCTGTCCAGCTTCTCGACGATGGCCTCCGTTCCCAGTGCGCGAACCATGACCCTCTCACCGGGCCGCAGTTCGCCGGGCTCCGGCCCCGCGGCGTCGATCGCGGGCGAGGACGTCGACGGGCGCCCGGTGCCGGTGCGACGCGAGAACTCGGCACGGGCACGCGAGGCGGCGCGCTGGAGCGCCTGCTGCTCGACCGTCCGGTCGAGCTTCCTGACAGCTCGCTCGATCGCCGTCTCGAGGCGAGCCCGGGCGGCCTCGCGCACGTCGCGGAGCTCGCGCTGGTGATCTTCAGCGCGGCGGCGGCTCTCCCGTCTCGCAGCCTCCGCCGCCACCCGGGCATTCTCCAGCTCCTGCGCCAGGGCCTCGCGTTCTCGCGACAGGTCACCAGTCAGCTCGGCGAGACGCGCGATGTATCGCGACGTGACCTGTCCCTGCTGCGAGACCAGGCCCCGTGCTGATGCCACGATCTCGGCGCGCAGGCCGAGACGCTCGGCGACGTCGATGCCGCTGGACTGCCCCGCCACGCCCCGGACCAGCCGGTACGTCGGCGCCATGCGCTGGGTGTCGAATTCCACCGCCGCGTTGACGACACCGTCGGTGGTCTCCGCGTACGCCTTCAGCCCGTTGTGATGAGTCGTGACGATGACCATGGCGCCCCGCGCCCGCAAGAAGTCCACCACCGCGATGCCGAGCGCCGTCCCCTCTTCCGGATCAGTTCCGGTGCCGAGTTCATCGACGAGAACGAGCGCCGGGGGACGGAGATGGTCCGTCATGCGGGCCAGCTCCCGCATGTGGGAAGAGAACGTGGACAGATTGGCCTCGATGGACTGATGATCCCCTATGTCGGCGAGAACCTGGCCATACACGGGCAGGACGGCCTGCCTGGCGAGGACCGGCAGGCCGCTCTGGTTCATCAGGACAGCGATGCCGATGGTCTTCAGCGCTACCGTCTTCCCCCCGGTGTTCGGACCGGACAGGGTCAGCACGCTGTCCCCACCGGTGAGACGAACGTCGATGGGAACCGCGCGACGGCTCGCGGCGCGCAGAGCCGCCTCCAGGACCGGATGGCGAACCCCGGTCAGGATCAACTCAGCCGGGCCGGCCGATCTGGCCGGGGCGCCACCGAGATCACGGGCGAGGCGGGACGCAGCGCCCAGCACATCGATGTCGGCCACCACGTCGGCGGCCTCGGTCAGCGCGCCTCGCGCCTCGCTCGCCAGACCCGTGAGAGATCTCAAGACGCGACGCTCGGCAGCTCGTTCCTCCTCCCCGAGCCGCACCAGCTCGTTGTTCAGCGGCACCGTCTCGAGCGGTTCGACGAACAGCGTCTGACCGCTGGCGGACGTCCCGTGGACGATCCCGTTCCTGGCTCCGGCGCTGTCCGCCCGGACCGGGATCACGAACCGGTCGTTCCGCTGGGCAATGTAATCATCCTGGAGGATCCGTTCGCCGCGCGAGAGATCGATCTGATGGGAGAGCTGTTCGCGCAGACGCGCCGTCGCCGCCGCCCGGCGGCGACGGATCGACCGGATCTGGGGGCTGGCCGCGTCCTCGACCCGCCCGTCCGGAGACAGTGCGCATGCGATCGCCGTCACCAGTGGTCCCATCTCGCCGACGTTCTCGAACCAGCCGGCCAGTTGCGGCGCGAGGTCGGCCAGCGCACCCAGAGCTGACCGGATCGCCTCCGCGGTCCGGCCGAGGCGCGCAAGATTGAGCAACTCCATCGCGTCGAGAGCCGCGCCAGGGAGTGCGAGACGGGACAGCGCGGCATCCGGCAGCTCGATGGCCTCGAACGGAAGTCGAGCACCCTGGGCCTCGACGAGCAGCATCTCCCGCAGGCAATCTCCCCGGCGGGCCACCTCCCGGGCATCACCCGAAGGACGCAGTGCACGGGCTCTCCGGCGCCCCAGCGGAGTCATGGCGCGAGCCGCCACCATGTCGAGAACCGCGGGGAACTCGAGGGCCTTCAGATCGAAGGCAGCAGGCGCGCCATCGCCCGCATCTCTCATCCGGCCCGGAATCGGGCCGTCGTCACGAGTGCCCATTGCTCGGGTCGGACGCCAGGTGGGTGGCGGCATGCCAGGCGTAATGCAGACCGGATCCGATGGTCGCCACCAGGCAGGCCGTGATGCACAGCATGCGCATCACCGCCGAGTCGATGGCCAGGGCGTTGAAGAGAAGAAAAAAGGAAACCGTGGCCACCTGGGAGACCGTGGCGAGCTTGCCGGGAAGAGTCGGCGGGAATCGCCGCACGTTGAGAGCCAGGTTGAACAGCAGGGCGACCAGCACGATGATCAGGTCTCTGCCGATCACCAGCACGGCCAGCCAGATGGGCAGTTGATTCGCCGGGTGAAACCGCGGCAGGGATGCCATCGGAGGAAGCGACAGGACAACGAACGCGGCGGTCATCAGGAGCTTGTCCGCCATGGGGTCGAGAAACGCACCCAGGGCCGTCTTCTGACCGGTGGTACGCGCGATGAGACCGTCCAGTGCATCGGTGACCCCGGCGACCACGAAGATGGCAAGCGCCCAGCGGGCCTGTCCGTACAGGACCGCCACCACGAGAAACGGGATCAGGACCATCCGGAACAGCGAGAGCTGATTGGGCAGGGTCATTCCCATGACGGCGGCACCCTCTCCTCGTCGTCTTCAGGCCATCCCGGGCACAGGTTCCGGGCGCGTCTCGAACCCGTCTGGGCCGGGTCGGTCCGCCAGGGGCGCGGACGCGTCGGATCAGTCGGTCATGTCGACCGAACCGGTCTGCAGGATGAACACGAGACCCTGCGCCAGCAGATTTCCCGCGTGGGCTTCCCGTAGCTGCGCGACCTGGTCCGGACCCAGGATGATATCCGCGAGAAAAACACCGGAGATCTTGTTCACCTTCACCACCAGGGGGTTGTCGCCGAGGGCCCTGGCCACGTCCTTGGAGAGTCCTGACTTCTTCTTGCCCGAATCCTTCGCCCTGACGACATAGCGGGCGACGGGAACACGGGCCACGATCTTCGGATCGATCACGGTCTCGTCGTAGACCAGCTGCCCGTCTTCGGTGAGAACCCTGGGGAAGAGCGCCGCCTGGAGGCTGGTCCCGCTGGCATCGAAGACGACGCTCGTATGGTCTCCACCGTCACCCGGATCGATCACAGGGGCCAGGGGCTCTCCTTTGCCCCTCATAGTGCGCACGAAGCCGCTCACGGACGTCTTGCCCGCCAGGGGAATCGTGTAGGTCGCGTTCAACGTGGTGTTGGCGATCTTGCCGATCTCCCGCTTCCGGGTCTTGGGAATCACCTTCTTCAGCGCGGCCTCCAGATCCGGATGTCCCGCCAGCCGCTGCTCGCCGTCCAGATTGATCCCACGGACGAGACGGTACAGAGCGTTGTCGGCCTTCTTGTTGGCTTCATCGATGGACTTGATCTTCGCATGGCTGCTGCCGAAGCGCACCGTATCGTAGGTTGCCACGACGTGCACCTGGGCGAACCCGTAGCCCCAGTCGATGAAACCGGTGGCGACCCTTTCCGTGTACGGTGCCAGCGTCCGGGCAGACAGCGATTCGTCGCCGAAAGATGACTTCATCGTGACCAGCGCCAGGAGAAATATAATCGCCACACCGGCGAGATACATCCGTGAGTTGGGCGAATCCATGCCGCCTCGCATCATGTCCGCGTTCCATTCGTCATCAGATCCCTCATGGGTGGTCATCGGCTGCGCGCTGGTCTCATGCGCCCGGTTCCGTCTTCGCCGCCCGGTTCGTCGCGTCAGGTGCCTCGCCCCGGGACGTCTCGGCCCGGTTGCTCTTGCCCGTCATCTGGATCCTGTTGTTGAAACCGCTGCGGGAGCGAGCACCCGGCGCTGCCGGATTCCGGCCCACGGTGGCGATGGCATGCTTGAACACGATCTGCTCACCATGGGACGAATCAAGCAGCACCGTGAACTTGTCGAACGACTTGATCCGGCCGGTGAGACGACGTCCGTTGTTGAGAAACACGGCGACCCGGATCTTCTCCCGTCGTGCCCGGTTGAAGTACTCGTTCTGGATGTTCGGTGCCGCGACGTCTTCCATCCCACGAACTCCTCGAAAATCGATCACACCAGGGCCAGCGCGGCCCGGAGCGTCGAGTCGGGCTGGAGGCCGACCCGCAGCCAGTGGACATTCTCTTCCCGACGGAACCACGTCATCTGGCGCCGGGCATAGCGAATCGTGGCCCGCGTTGTCGATTCGATGGCTTCCTGTTCTGACATCCTTCCTTCCACGACCTCCAGCGCCTGGCGATACCCGATCGCCTTGAACGCATTCGCCCGGGCGGGGATTCCACTGGCGACGAGTCCCCGGACCTCTTCCACGAGACCGGCCGCGAAGAACCGTAACACGCGGCTTCCTATCCTCCGGCGCAACTCGTCCCGGTCACAGGCCAGGCCAATCTTGACACATGCGACCCGATCTTTCCCGCGCCAGCCCTGTCCGGCCTGGGCATCGAGATGATCCGACAGGCTTCGCCCGGAGACCAGCAGGACCTCCAGGGCTCGCACGATGCGCTGGACGTCCCGAGGACCGACACGGCGCGCGGCCACCGGATCGAGGCGTTCGAGCATCCTGTGCAGGAATTCCGGTCCCCGGCGGTCGCGGATGGCGCCCAGACGCCTCCGCAGCCCGGGGTGCCTCCGTGGCCCGTGGAACAACCCGCGGAGCAGAGACCGCACGTAAAGACCGGACCCGCCCACCAGGAACGGACGCCGGCCGGTCCCGCGGATCTCGGTGATGGCCGTCTCGGCAGCACGTACGAAATCTCCCGCCGAGAAATCGTCACGGGGGTCGACCACATCGACGAGAAAGTGCGGCACCCGCCGCCGTTCGGCCGGAGTCGGCTTCGCCGTGCCTCGATCAAAACCCCGGTAGACCTGCATCGCATCCGCACTCACAATCGCCCCCTCGCATCGGTCGGCCAGTTCCAGAGCCAGTGCGCTCTTGCCGACCGCGGTCGGTCCGACGACGACCACGAGCGGGAGAGGTGCGCTCATCCGCACGACCCGATCATCCGCACCATGAGCCATGCAAACAGCAACGCCGCACCCACCAGCAGGCCCCGTCTCCGATCGCGGCCACCGGAACTCATCCCGGCCACCGGCGCCCGGGACACAGGCCCCGAGGGCCGGTCACCCCGGGCTGAACCGCGGATGTTAACGGGGGATTTCAACGACTGTCAAGGAAGCGGCCCGGACCCACGAGCTGAGAGATCTCGACACCGGTGTAGTAGTGCCCGAGGATCTCGCGGTACGTGGCACCTCTCACCGCCATCCCGTACGCACCGACCTGGCAAAGTCCAAGACCATGTCCCCATCCCCGCCCGGAAAATGTGAAGGCGACGATCTGACCCTCCGGACTTCGTTGCCGGTCGATGGTGAACAGGGTCTCCTTCAGATCGAGAGCGGTCCGGATCCGGAATCCCTTGAGTCGAGCCACACCTCGTGTCCCGGAGAACTCCATCTCCGACACACGGCCCGACACACCACGGGAGACGACATGCAGGTCGTTCAGCCGTCCGATGGACAGCGATCGCCGCAGCCGATCCGACAGATCTCGTCTAAGGCGGCGTTCTTCCCACGTGGAGAGCCGCGAGAACCGATCATCGGACAGTCCCCGGAACGTCCGCACCGCCTCCACGTAGTCCACCCGCCCGTGAACATCCAGGTGGACACGCACGGGATCGGCCAGGGTCAGCGGCAGGGAGCGCACGGGCGACAGCCGGTCGCGCTCACCTCCGGGGACCTCGGCGAAGAGGAACGGATCCGCGGCGACATCCAGATCCCCGGCTCCGGTGATCAGGTGGCCATGGAGGAATCCCCGCACGCGGATCTCGTCCAGATCGGGATTCCCGTAGCGGCCCACGAGCCGCGCGACGGCCATCAATCCCTCGAACGCTCCGACCGGCATGTTCCAGGGCATGTCGGATTCCATCTCGGGATCGAAGATGCCGTCTCGAACCATCAGCGCCAGCTCGACCGCCCCGGTCGTCGTCGAGGCGAGCGGTAGATCGGCACTGGCTGCCAGCCCCACCACCACGGCCCGGTCGGCCGGAGGCATCAGACGCTCCAGCCGTTCTCCCCAGCCCAGGAGCGACACGAGGTCACGCGCCAGGGCGCCTCGGGTGACGATCCGCCCGGCATCCGGTTCCGGCAAGGTTGCGGTGTCCTTGCCGAGGAGTGACCCCAGCCGTGTCAGCCACACGAATCGCTGCCGGTCCGTGAGCGGAATCTCGACGACCTGCTGGTCCAGGAAAGAACGGTCGACGATGCCCAGGACAACGAGCCGGGCGGCCGCGACGGCCAGCGCCGGGGACATCCGCCAGTGTGTCAGGACATCACTCCCGGCGAGACGGATCACCGTCGATTCGAGCCGCCGCGCCTCTGGGGCACACGTCACACCTCTGAGGTACGGTTCGGCCTGCTCCGGAAACACGTTCTCGACATCCTCGGTGTGCCCGCCACAGGTGGACGTGAACATCGCGTTCACCAGCACGCCGCCGTAGGTCAGGATCTCTCCCCGGGTCTCCCGGACGGCCTGATCCGTGAGCGGGTGCTCGCTATCCGCGCCACCGTACACCTGGCAGCGCGGCGTATCGCACAGATCATAGCCATCCGCCACGAACTGGTCCCGGTTGCGAGCGGCATAGGTCCGCGCTGCCACGGCCTGCGCCTTGAGCGCCTCCACCTCGGGATACACCGTCGGCCCCATCTCCTCCGGCACGACTCCTCTCAGGTACGCTTCCAGCGGCAAGACGTTGACCGGCCGGAGACGTCCCGCGCGATCGATGAACACCTCGATCTTGCCGCGATAGCGCCGCCCGCCCAGCCGGATGAGCCGGTTGCCCGGCGCCGTGAAGGTCAGGGCCCTCGCATCGACCACCTGCTCCGCATAGTCGGCGTCCACGAGACGAAGCCGTGCGTGACTCCCCTCTCCGTCGAACTCCTCCGTGATCCAGGCGTCATCGAACCCCATCTCGTTCATCCGGGCCAGCAGCTCGCCGGCCGCCAGCCGATCGGCAAACGCCCCGACGCGCACGCGAAAAACGCGCCGGTCCGGGTCATGGTGAATCCGCGTCTCGGTGCCCGTGTCCCGCTCCAGGCGTGCGGCCAGGTCACGGGCGCCGTCCTCGGAACGGAACGAGCCGACCTGGATGCGGAAGACCGCTCTCCCGGTGGAACTGCCCAGAAGCACGACGCGGACACTCCCCTCGAAATGGCCCCGCCATACCGGCGCACCCGTGTCGGTGTCGATGACATCGAGCCCCCCGGGCGCGGCCAGCATCACCACCGGGTCGGCCGCCGTGCCCAGCCCGATCCGGATGGACATGTCTGCAGACGATACCGCGGGGAAAGCAGCCAGCGCCAGCACAGGCACCGTGAACGCCAGCACCTTCTTGCAGGTGGGAATCTGCGCAGACCTCCTCATGGGACACGGGAGGAGTGCGACCCCGTGCCCTCCTGGCGCCTGCGCACGAGTTCGACGCCGACCCAGTCCACGATCCCGTCGAGCACCGGGGTCTCCTTCCGGATCTGGATCCGGATCTCATCGATGGCGAAGTCCGCGAGCAGACGCGTAGCGAGATGACCGGCGAGTGTTTCCATCAGCTGGAAGGAGTTGCTCCGGGCCACATCCAGTACCGTCGCGTGAACACGCGAGTAGTCCACCGTGGCGGCCAGGCTGTCGGACGCTATCGCGGCGTCCAGGTCCTTCGACATCTCCAGGGTCACCGAGTAGCGCACGCCGATCTCGCGCTCGAGCCGGCTGGCTCCGTGGCGTGCGTGGAAGCGGATACCGCTGACGATGATCCGATCCGGAATGTTCGTATGGGTCAGCACTGCGCGGCTCACCGCCTATCGGGCAGCATCCATGGCGTCGAGATAGGTCAACGCCGTACCGGTGTTGAACAGCACGACATCGTCGGTGGCCACCACCTTTCCGGACTCCACCAGCGATCTCAGCCCCGCGAGACACGCGCCGCCCTCCGGAGACGCCAGAACACCCGCGCGGGATCCGAGCTCTGCGGCCGCGGCGACCATGGTCGCATCCTCCACCGCCACCGCCGTGCCGCCGGAGGCGCGCAGCGCCTCCAGGATCAGGAAGTCTCCCACGGCTGCTGGGACCCGGAGCCCCGATGCAACCGTGCTGGCGCCCTCCCAGGGCCGGGCTGTCTCATCGCCCGCGGCGAACGCACGGACCATGGGAGCGCATCCGGCTGCCTGCACCGATACCATCCGGGGTCGCCGCGCGTCGATCCAGCCGAGCTCTTCCATCTCGCTGAAGGCCTTCCACATGCCCACCAGGCCGGTCCCCCCTCCGGTCGGATACAGGATGACGTCGGGGAGCTTCCAGCCACATTGCTCGGCGATCTCGTAACCCATCGTCTTCTTCCCCTCGACCCGGTAAGGCTCCTTCAGGGTCGAGAGATCGAACCACCCGGTCGCGCCCAGATCCTCGTGCATCGCGCGCCCGCAGTCGGTGATCAATCCGTCGACAAGATGGACCGCCGCGCCCAGCTGGCGCGCGCCCAGAACGAACGGGCGCGGCGTGTCGGCTGGACAGTAGACATCGGCGGCGAGACCGGCGGCGGCGGCATACGCGGCCAGGGCCATGCCCGCGTTTCCCGCCGTGGGCAGGGCGACGCGCGCCACGCCTCGCTCCTTCGCGGCGGTCACCGCCGCCGACAGTCCCCTGGCCTTGAACGAGCCGGTCGGATTGAGGGATTCGTCCTTGATGCGCAGGCTGCCCACACCGAGGTCGGAGGCCAGTGCCGGTGCCGGCACGAGTGGCGTCCAGCCTTCTCCGAGGCTGACGGGAGAGCCGGCCGCGGGAAGAACCTCCGCATACCGCCACATGTCGGACCGCCGCGTGGCAATCCGGTCCTTCGATGTCGTCTGTCCGACAGCAGCAAGATCATAGCGCGCCAGCAGCGGGCGGCCGCAAGCCGTGCACAGGCGCTGCAAGACCCTGGCGTCGTGATACCGCCCGCACATGCCGCATTCCAGTCGACTCACCTGCGCCTCAGACATCGGCACGGACCCTCAGATAGCGCCGCTTGCCGACCCGGATGAGCACTCCATTACGGAGCCTCTCCCGGGACAGGACGGCATGTTCTTCTGTCGTCTTCTCACCATCCAGGCTCACCGCCCCCTGAGACAGCAAGCGGCGCGCCGCCGTGCGGCTGGCAGCCATCCCCTCCTCGGCCAGCAGGACCGCCAGGCCGAGAGACGGCCCCTCGCCGCCGGCCACGAGGGCTGGATGTCCGTCATTCAACCTGATCTCGGGAACGTCGTCCGGCGTCTGATGGGAGGCGAACACACGGGTGAACTCGGCCGCCGCATCTTCCGCTGCTCGTGCATCATGAAAGTCAGCGACGATCCTCCGGGCCAGGTCCATCTTGACGTCCCGGGGATGGACGCTTCCGGCCTCGACGTCGGCCTGCAGCGCATCGATCTCCTCGACGGACAGGTCCGTACACAGCAGGTAGTACTTCCACATCAAGGTGTCGGATATCGACATCACCTTGCCGAAGATCTCCCGGGCGGGCTCGGTGACCCCGATACAGTTTCCCAGTGACTTGGACATCTTCTCGACGCCGTCGGTACCCTCCAGAAGAGGAACGGTCAGAACCACCTGCGGCGCAAGGTCATAGCCGGGCATGATGTCACGGCCGACGTTGAGATTGAAGAGCTGGTCCGTGCCGCCGAGCTCGACGTCTGCCGCCAGTTCCACGGAATCGTAGGCCTGCGCCAGGGGATAGAGGAACTCGTGCATCCGGATCGATTCTCCTCGCTCGAACCGTTGCCTGAAGTCGCGTCGCTCGAGCATCCGCGCCACGTTATACCGCGCCGCCAGCCGCACCACTCCCTCCGCTCCGAGCTTGCCCAGCCACTCCGAATTGAAGCGGATCACCGTGCGCGCAGGATCGAGGATCGTGAACGCCTGCGCCTTGTAGGTCTCGGCGTTGGTCTGGATCTGCTCCGCGCTCAGCTCGGGCCGGGTCCTCGATCGCCCGGTGGGGTCGCCGATCATCCCGGTGAAATCGCCGATCACGAAGATCACCGTATGCCCGAGATCCTGGAAATGCTTCATCTTGCGGAGCAGAACCGTGTGCCCCAGATGAATATCCGGAGCCGACGGATCGAATCCCACCTTGACCCGCAGCGGGACGCCGGTGCTGAGGGAGTCGGCGAGCTTCCGCCGGAGTTCCTTCTCCGTGACGACGTCCACGGCCCCCTTGGTGAGGTAGGCCAGCGATTCGTCCACGGACATCGAACTCGGGGACCGGGTGTTCACGACGCATCCTCCGCAAGCGACTGCGTGAATCTACCACTCTCTTTCCCTGGTCTGCATCAGCCCGCGCTCGCGCAAGCTGACATGCCCTCGGGCCGTGACGATGAGGTGGTCGAGAAACCCGAAGTCCATGAGTTCGGCGGCGGACGCCACCGAGCGCGTGAAGGCCACGTCGTCCCTCGACGGCGTCAGAGCCCCACTGGGGTGGTTATGGGCCAGGATGAATCCCACCGCCAGATGCCTCAACGCCGGCTCCAGGATCTCCCGCGGGTGGGTCCGGGTCGTGTTCAACGACCCGACGGAGAGGGTCTCCCGCGCCACCAGGCGATTCTGGGCATCGAGGTAGAGACCGACGAGATGCTCCTTGCGCAGACGTCCGAGATCCCGCAGCAGGGCAAACGCCTCGGCAGGCGTCGACAGGGTCGGGGGATCGGTGTCCTCCCGTGCCCGCTGACGCCTTGTCAGTTCCGTCGCGGCCGCCAGGCGGCAGGCTCGTGCCGGTCCGATGCCGGTCTCGTCCATCCATTGCCGCGCCGACCGGAGCAGGAGCCCGCCGATGCCGTACCGGCGGATGAGCCGGCCGGCGAGTTGCAGGCCGTTCTCCCGGACGCTGCCACCGCCCAGGATGACGGCCAGGAGATCGGTGTCCGACAGGGTCCTTGCACCGCGGCGCAGGAGCTTCTCCCGCGGACGGGCTGACGGCGGAAGTTCTGGAATGGTCGGACCGCGCACGATGCCGCCGGATGCGGTGCGTGAGGGCTGCGGGACGGGTGGGCAGAGAGCGGGACCAGGCGAGACCCGCCGCGTCACATGTCGCGGGCCCGATCCAGCCGCACGCGACGGCCGTCGATGGTGAGCGCCCGGGTGAGGAACAGTCGCACCGCCTCGGGATAGAGCCGGTGCTCGACCTCGAGGATGCGTCCGGCCAGAGATTCCTCGTCGTCGTCGTCACGGACGGCGACGGCAGCCTGACAGAGAATCGGACCATGGTCGAGTTCGCGATCCACCAGATGCACGGTGCACCCTGACTGCTTCACTCCGTGCTCCAGGGCCTGCCTCTGGGCGTGCAGCCCTGGAAACGCCGGCAAGAGCGACGGGTGAATATTGAGGATGCGCCGCGGAAAGGCCTCGATGAACGCCGGCGTGAGCAATCTCATGTAACCCGCGAGACAGACGAGATCCACACCGTGCGCGGACAGCGCCTCCACGACCTTCAGATCGTGCTCCCGCCGGGAAGGACTGTCCTGGTGCGGAATACAGACCGTCTCCACCCCCAGTGCAGCGGCCCGTGCCAGCCCGGGCGCCCCGGCGACGTTGGACACGACAATGGCCGCGCGGGCCGGAATCGTTCCGTCGCGGGCGGCCTCGATCAGAGAGATCATGTTGCTGCCGCGGCCGGAGATCAGCACACCGAACGAGCGCACCGCGGCGGTCATCCCTCTCCCACGTACGTCACACCGGCCGAGCCCGGTGCGACATCTCCGAGGCGGATCACGGTCTCACCGGCTTCCACCAGCCGGGCGGCAAGGTCCGTTTCCCGCGCCGCACCGACCACGGCCACCATCCCGACTCCCATGTTGAACGCCCGGAACATCTCGCCGGTCTCGACGCCGCCCCACGTCTGCAAGGATGCGAAAGGTTCGGGAATCTTCCACGCCGCCCGGTCGATCCGGGCCATCAGCCCGTCAGGCAGAACGCGCGGGAGGTTGTCGCTGAGACCGCCACCGGTGATGTGGGCCAGGCCGTGGAGGCCCTCGTCTTCAAGCAACGGTCTGATGCAAGCCAGATAGCTCCGATGCGGCGCCAGGAGCGTGTCGGCCACCGACCGATCCGTCCCGGGGAACCGATCGCCGGGCGCCAGCCCGCGGACCTCGAACAGGATCTTGCGCGCCAGCGAGAAACCGTTGGTATGCAGACCCACGGATGGCAGGCCAAGAAGGCGATCCCCGGCGGCGATCCGATCTCCGGTGAGAAGACGCGACCGCTCCACGCGCCCGACGATGAACCCCGCGAGATCATAGTCCCCGTCCTGGTAGAAGCCGGGCATCTCGGCCGTCTCACCGCCCAGCAACGCGCATCCGTTGTGGCGACAGGCGGTCGCGATGCCGCGAACCACGTCGACCATGGTCGCCGGGTCGAGGCGCCCGGAGGCGAAGTAGTCCATGAAGAACAGCGGCTCGGCTCCCTGCACCAGAATGTCATTCACACAGTGATTGACCAGGTCGCCGCCGACCGTATCGTGAACACCGGCCTCCAGCGCCACGCGGAGCTTCGTGCCGACCCCGTCGACACTGGCCACGAGAATCGATGCCGCGTGATGGTCGGTGTCGAACAGGCCGCCGAACCCGCCAATGCTGGACAGCACACCCGGCGTGGCGGTCGAGCGGGCCAGCGTGCGCACGTCTCGCAGCGCCCGGTCCATGGCGTCGATGTCGACACCGGCGTCGCGGTAGGTCAGCTTCCTGGACATGGCGCTCCCCGGGACGCATCCGCATCGAGGCCCGGAAACGGTTTGACGAACAAGAGCAGCGGGAGCAGTGGACCACACGCCGGTCGGGGCGACCGGAGGCCCGAAGTTTCCCATACGCCATCATGTGTGTCAAGACGCGGACCTGTTATCCTTCCCCGCCGCGACGCGCGGGCTCGGCCCGGCACGAGCTGCCCGGCGCGAATCCCGTCAGAGTGTGGGAGACGCGGCGCAGACTGGCATGACCATGCGACTCCAGAGGCGCCACTTCCGGACGGCGGCAGCAGGCGTGCTGGTTCTGTTTGCCCTGCATGCGTGGGCATCGGCCCGTGACAAGACACCGACCGTCGATGAATTCGCCCATGTTCCGGCCGGCTACCTGGGTCTGGCCACCGGTGACTTCACCCTCTACGGGAAGACGCCGCCGCTCGGCCGGACACTGTTTTCCCTGCCGCTCCTGCTGGACCGGCCGGTCCTGCCTCCACCGCCGACGGGCAACCGGATGGCCGGCTGGTACCCGTGGCTCTATGCATCCGGATTCTTTCGCGCCAATGTCGAGCGGTACGGGATCGATTTTGCGGCCGGCGTGTACCATCACGCGCGGGCAGTGGTCATCGGACTGGCCGTGCTGCTGGGCATCGTCCTGTTCGTGTGGGGTGAGGCATGGCACGGCCCCCCCGGTGGGCTCCTCGCCGTCCTGCTGTTCACCCTCGACCCCACGGTGCTGGCCCATTCGCGCCTCGCAACGGTGGACATGGCGGAGTCGCGCTTCTTCGTCTGTGCCGGCGCCTTCTTCGTCCGCCATCTCGTCTCCCGGACATCGACGTCCCTGGTGTGCGCCGGCGTGTTTGCCGGCGCGGCCCTGGCGACCAAGTTCACGGCGGTGCTTCTGGCGCCGGTGTTCGTCGGTCTCGCGATCGTTCGACTGGTCCGCACACCAACTCCCGACCGGCCGGCGTGCCGCAGAAGGCTCGGCATGGCGCTGGCCGCGTTGGCCGGGCTGACCCTCGTGGTCGTCAATCTGGCCTACGGTCTGTCCGGCACGGGGACACGCCTCGGCGATCTTCGTCTCGAGAGTGGCATGTTGTCGACCGCCCGGCGTGTCCTCCCTCCCTGGACACCCGTCCCCTTCCCGGCCGATTTCGTGCGCGGATTCGATGCGCAGCAGATCGACGTCGAACGCGGCGACTTCCCCAACTACCTCGCCGGAGACTGGTCCCGCACCGGCTGGTGGTACTACTACCCGCTCGCCTGGCTCGCCAAGACCCCGTTGCCGGCCTGCTTCATTCTTGCCATGGCGGCGATCGGCAGCATGGTCCGGCGGCGCCGGCCGTGCCCGCCCGATGGAGCCGGCCCTTCCGGCGACACGACACAGGCCGTCGAGGTGGGTCCGCCCTCCCGCTGGGCAGTGCTCCTCGTGATCCTCCTGATCGGTGGGGTCGCCTGCTTCCTGAGCCGGCTCGATATCGGCGTCCGATATCTCCTTCCGATCTATCCCTTCGTTTTCCTGGCGGCCGGCTCCGCCGCGTCCACGTGGCGGCAGTCCGGATCGCGGGCCGGGATCGCGCTCGGGGCCGCCGTCGTTCTCCTGGCCGCTGCCACCTTCTCGGCGTTTCCGCACTACCTGGCCTTCTTCAACAGCGCGGCCGGAGGATTGCGGACAGGCTGGTCGCGCTTCGCCAACTCGAACGCCGACTGGGGTCAGGATCTGATCTTCCTGCGTCGGGAACTCGAAGCACGCGGTATCGGCGACGTCCGGCTGGCGTACTTCGGTGGACCCGATCCGGCATACTTCGGCATCCGTTACACCGTCCCGCTGCCGGGAGCCTCTGGTTCCGATGCCCTGCTGCCGGCGTCCGGCTCGGCGCCGACCCGGTTCAGACCCGGGGACTACGCCATCTCCGCCAACCTTCTGGTGGGCCTGCCGTACCAGGTCGTCGACCATGGCCGATGGGTGCAAGCCGGCCAGGACCTCACCCAGCCGCAGCAGATCTACGCATGGTTCCGGGACCGCTCTCCGGCCGCCGTCATCGGCGGCAGCATTCTTCTGTTCCATGTGGATCCCGGAGCATCGTGAAGCTGTCGGTCATCGTTCCGATCTACAACGAGCACTCGACGATCCGGCGAGTGCTGGAACGCCTCACGATGCTCGACCTCGATCTCGAGATCATCGTGGTGGATGATGGGTCGACCGATGGAACGCGGGAATACCTGGAGTCACGCGGCCGGGAATCCGTGGTCGAGAACGGCGTGCTTTCGGTTCTCTTCCACGACCGGAACCGGGGCAAGGGCGCCGCCATCCGGACGGCGCTGCAGCATGCCACGGGAGACGCCGTCATCATCCAGGACGCCGACCTCGAGTACGACCCGGCCGAGATCCCCGCGTTGCTCGACCCCCTCGTTCGCGGCGACGCGGATGTCGTCTACGGGTCGCGGTTTCTGGGCTCGACCCGGGGCATGAGATGGTCCCACTGGCTGGCCAACCGGATCCTGACCGGCACCACGAATCTCCTGTACCACGCGCGGATCACGGACGAGGCGACGGGTTACAAGCTGTTTCGGCGCCACGTGCTGACAGACCTCGAACTGCGCTGCCGCCGCTTCGAGTTCTGCCCGGAAGTGACCGCGCGGATCCTGAAGCGCGGGATCCCGATTCATGAGCGGCCTCTCGACAGCTACGTCGCCCGGCATCTGGACAAGAAGATCTCCTGGTGGGACGGATTTGCCGCATTCTGGGTGCTCATCCGTGAACGATTTCGTGATTGACATGGCCATGAATCCACGGTTAGACTGCGGCTCCTGTCTCATGAACCTGCGGCTTGAAGTTCTTGCGGCGAACCGCGGGGCGCGTGGACCGTGGCAGATTCGCAACCGAAGCGGGGCCGCGCCTGGGGGTCGGCCGGGCCGGGCCGGATCGTCGATCCGCTAGAAACGCCGGCCGTGCCCGGTAGGGGGCCAGGACGCGCCTACACTCGGGCCCGGACCGTGGAGTGTCATGAGTGACCGTCTGATCTGGACCCGCCGGCGGGATCTGTTCGTCGAGGGAGGCGTCTATTTCCTGCTCGTGTTCTGCCCTCTCGCCTTCGGCGCGGTGGAAGACTGGGCCATCGGGCTCATCCAGATGGTCACCTGGACCGTCTTCGCGGCATGGGCCTGGGACCGGCGACCCGGCCGCCTCCGACAGCCGACGGTCCAGCCCGCGCCGCGACCCACGCGGGCGGAGTGGCTCGGGTGGGGCAGCATCGCCGCGTTCGTCCTGCTGCTCGCCGCGTCGTTGGTGCCTCTTCCCCGCGCGGTTCTCTCCCGTGTGGCTCCCGGGAGCGACAGCATCTATGCGATGACGGTGCCCGGCTATGCCGCTCCGGAGCCCGGACCGATCGACCGGGTATCCTGGCTCATCAATGACCCTGCGATCACATTGCCCGCGCCGGGGACGGCCGCCGCGACGAGGTGGCCGGAGAGGACGCCACCGGCCGCCCCTGCCGGCTGGCGGACCACCTCGATCTATCCGTTCCGCACCGCTTCCCGGCTCGGTCTTCTCATCGCCTACATCGTGCTATTCATCGTCGTCAGCGGATCGTTCATCACCCGCGAGAAGATCAATCGCTTGCTCCGCGTGGCGGTCGGATCCACGTTCATCGTCTCCCTCCTCGGCATTCTCCAGAAGCTGAGTCAGAGTGAGCGCCTCCTGTGGATTCGCAGCGGAGACTACAAGGAGATCTTCGGGCCGTTCGTCAATCGCAACAGCTACGCCGCGCTGGCCGTCACGGTTCTCCCCGTGGCCCTCGCGCTGGCCGTCGCCGCCCACCGGCGGGGCCGATCCGGGCAGATGAGATCGGTCCCGGGGCTGCTCGGCTTCGGATTCTCCGCCGCCGTCATCGCCGGGGGCATCTTCTATTCCCTCTCGCGAGGCGGCATGATCGCGGCTGGCATCGCCGTCGTCCTCCTGTCCGCGTTCCTGTTCACGGCCGGCGAACGGAAGCTGGAGTTGCTCTCCCTGCCGGCGCTGGTGATCCCGATGGCGGCGTTCGTGATGTGGATCGGATCGGAGGAAGTCGTCGAGAGGATGGGAACCCTCGCGGCCGGATCAGGAACACCGTCGATGGCCGCCCGCCTGATCGCGTGGCAGAGAGCCTTCGGGGTCATCGGGGAGAACCTGCTGGTCGGCTCCGGTCTCGGCACCTTCGCCTTCGCCATCCAGCGCTACTCGCCACCCGGCCATGCCTGGTGGACCACGGCGCACAACGAGTACATCGAACTGCTGGCGGACACCGGCATCCTCGGTTTCCTGCTCATCATGATCGCCCTGGGCGCCTATGTCACCCGCGTGTTCCGGCCAGGGCTGTTCCGGCACAGCCGCCGGGCCTGTGCCTGGGCCGGCCTGTGCACCGGCATCGCGAGTCTCCTGCTGCACTCGCTGGTCAGCGCCGACCTGCAGGTTCCCGCGATCGCTGTGCTGCTGGTCGTGCTGGCGGCCGCCCTCCTGAACGTCGTGCGTGTCCAAGAGGGGAGGACCGGCCGACGACGCGGGAGGCCCGCGGCGAGCCTGCCGCCTCACCCCGGGCTGGTGCGATGAATCGCCGCTGGCGATCCCTCGCCTCCGGGGCGTTCATTCTCGCGCTCGCCCTCTGGGGGACGGCATCCGGCGTCCGGAAGATCGGATTCTTCGTCCACCGGTTCGGAGCGGAGAACGCTCTCGAGGGCGCCGATCTCGTCCACGCCCACACACGGTTCATGGCGGCGGCGCGGTGGGCGCCGGGCGACGCGGCCAACCATGTCCTCATCGCGCGTGTCATGCAGCTCGCCCTGGCCAACGGGCTCGCGGTGACCGGCAAGACGCCCTCCGCCGGCCCCGATGATCTCCTTCTGGAGGGCCTGCAGAGCGTCAGCGACGGGATCGACCGCAACCCCGCCGATGCGTGGGGATGGTTCCGGCTGGCGGACCTGGCCCGGGGCTTTCAGGCCGGCCGGCACCGCCTCGAACGGCTTCGCCGGGCCGGGACCACCCGGGATCCGGCGGCCACCAGGCCCGACGGGGTCGGTTCCGACACCGGCTTCGAGCCGGAGGATCGGCTCATCGTCGCCGCCACCCGCAAGGCGATGAGGCTCGAACCCGAGTTCTACTTCTATCACGACTACCTCGCCGCCCTGTACTGGGAACGCGGCTTGCTCGACGCGGCGCGGGCCGAGACCGAGACCAGTTTCGCGCTGATGCCAATCGATACGTCGCACGGCCTGCTCTCCCGTCGCGAGGGCATGCTCGGGTCCCTCGCCGACGCCGCGCTCCGGGGACTCGAGCGCGGCCAGGCGCATCCGCTCATCACGACCGAGATGGTGGCGCTCTCCCGCGCCAGTCTCCTCGAAGGGCTCGATCGTGACGAGGAGGCCATCTCGGCCCTCGAGGCCGTCCAGAGCCAGGCACACGGACGATTCGCCGCCGAGGTGAATCTGCGCATCGGGATACTGCTCTACAAGCAGCGCCGATACGCCGAGAGCCTGCCCTATCTGGAACGGGTTCTCACCCTGGACGGCGACGGCGACCTCGGGACACGGGCCCTCTACCCTCTCGGCATCGGACGCAGCCGGACAGGCGATCACCGGCGAGCGCTCGCGAGCCTCCGGAAGTATCTGGGCCGGTACCCTTCCGCGGTGCGCTCATACATTGCGCTGGCGGCCGCCTACCGGCGTGCCGGTCAACCTTCCGACGCGGAATCGCTGTACCGAGCGGCTCTCCAGCGCTTCCCGTCCGACGAGTCGGTACACTACCAGTGGGTGACCTTTCTCATCGAGCAGGAGCGCCTCGACGAGGCGCTCGAGGCCAGCCGCGACTTCGAGCGGCTCGTCCCCGGGGACGGCGCTCACCGGCTCACGGCCCGTATCGAGCGTGACCTTGCCGGCGGCGGGCCGTGACGCCGGGCCCCCTGTCGCCGTTGCCGACCGTGTTCCGGCGGTGTCCCGCATGCGGGGGGAAAGAGAAACGCCCTTCGCTTCCACAGGCGGAACCGAAGGGCGTCTCCCGAATCTGGTCAGGTTTGATCTTCCGATCAGGGCTCGGTCGGCGACGGCGGGTTCTTCACGCTCTTGCAGACGAGCTTGCAGTCGGCGCTCTCGGCAATACACCCATCGTTGCAGCTGAGGACACAGGCATCGAAATCCGCACCGCCACCTGGAAACAGATCGGCACAATCGGTGTCACACCTGCTGGTGCAAGCCTTCCGGGTCGCGTTACAGGACTTCACGCAGGTCGAAAACGCCCGGCCGGCGGAACCCGCCCAGAGGCTTCCACTCAGCGACAGCACAAGGGCAGCGAAAGCCACGACCGCAAACAGCCGCCCATTCCCCCTCTTCAACAGTGACATAGACTCCCCCTTGCGCAGACTCAACTGGATAGACGAGTTTCGGCGCATAATCTACCACCAACCCCGCGTCTGTCAAGGGTTTTTCTGCTCCCCCGGCCTTCCGGCCAGGAGAATCCGGCTGACGCCGACCTGGATCCGGGGCTGGCGGGCGGGTTGCTGGGCCCCCTGGACCACCGCCGGGGGAAGACCGGCATCCGGCTCGGGTTGCGCCCCGCCCCCTCCGGTGGGCACGAAATCCTTGCCCCCGGGCCGAAACACGGTATAGATTCGCTGAACCACCGGCACGGCGAGCTGGATTTCCCCGTCTGGCGTGGGACCGGAAGCCCGCGCCCAGGTGGCCGGCATGCCGTCCGGAGAGGTGAGGAGGGGGAAGCGGGCGTGCGCGTTCACTCGTCAGCACGGGGGGGGGGAGTCGTGTCCAGCCGGCGGCGGCCGGCGGCGGCCCCCGCCGGCGTGCTGCTGACCACCCTGTTGCTGTTCGGCCTGCAGGGGTTCTCCATGGGCCCCGCCCCGACCACCCTGTTCGTCGACGCGACGGTCTGCCCGACCCCTGGCTCCGGCACCGCCGCGGATCCGTTCTGCACCATCCAGGACGCCATCTGTGCCTCGGCTGCCGGCGACACCGTCAGCGTCGCGCCGGGCACCTATCCGGAGGCCATCCGCATGCGCCCCGGCGTCAGCGTCCTCTCCCAGGGAGGTCCTGCCGTCACCACCATCGATGCCACCGGTCAACCCTGCTCCGACAACGACTTCTGCACCAAGAGGGTGGGCAACCAGTGCAGCGTCGTCACCTTTGCCTCCGGACACACTCCCTCCACCGTCCTGGACGGCTTCACCCTCACCGGAGGCGCCGGGCTCATCCAGACCGCCCACGTGGCCGGCGGCGGCATCTTCGTCTTCAGCTCGCCGACCATCACCAACAACGTCATCTCCGGCAACATCCTGGCCGGGCCCCGTGACGACTTTCTCGGCAGCGGCATCTACGTCGCCGTCGGCAACCCGGTCATCTCCGGCAATGTCATCTCCGGCAACACCGCCGTGCCGCCTGCCGGAACCTCCACCGCCGTCACCTTCGCCTATGGCGGCGGGATCTGGGTCAGTTCCTTCGCCTCCGCCACCATCACCGACAACGTCATCTCCGGCAACACAGCCGGCGATGCGACCGTGGCGTATTCCATCGGCGCCGGCGGCGGCATCGTGGTCTTCCCCGGCGACAGCGCCAGCGTCAGCAACACCCTCATCGACCGCAATGTCATCGACGGCAACTCAACCGACTCCTTCGGCGGCGGCATCTCCCTCCTCAGCCCCCCGGGGAGTGATACGAACACCATGGTCACCAACAATGTCATCTCCGGCAACTCCGCCCGCAACGGCGGTGGCGTCTACACCTACCTGAACAAATCCAGCACCGTCAACAACACGCTCACCGACAACCTCGCCAGCCTGGGTTCGGGTCTGTACAGCGGGGTCGGCGACCCCACCCTGCCGGTGACCATCACCAACAACATCATCGAGTCCAACCGCCTGAACCTGTTCGGCACCGGTGGTGGAATCTACACACTCGACCTGAGCAATCAGTTCGATCCGACCATCGAGGCCAACGACCTGTTCGGCAACGACAAGAACCAGATCGACGGCGACCGGACCGATGGCACGACCATCGGCGTGGGGGGCAACTTCTCCGCCGACCCGCTGTTCATCGACCGCCTCACCGCCAACTACCACCTCGACCCGAACTCTCCGGCCATCGACACGGGCCTCGCCTCGGTGGCTCCCCCGGTGGACAAGGACAACCTGCCGCGTGGCTTCGACGGCGACGGCGTCCCCGACAGTCCGCAGGTGGGGGACATCGACGTGGGCGCGTTCGAGTTCTCCGGCAGCGGCTGCGTCCCCTCTCTCGAGGTCTGTGACGGCATCGACAACAACTGCGACGGGCTCATCGACGAGGGATTTGCGGACACCGACGGCGACGGCACCGCCGACTGCGTCGACCCCGATGATGACAACGACGGGGTCGCCGATGCCGCCGATGTCAACCCGCTCGATCCCGGCTTCTGCGAGGACACCGACGGCGACACCTGTGACGATTGTTTCATTGGCGTCGACGGGTTCGGCCCCCTGGCCGATAACACACCCGCCAATGACGGCGCAGACGCGGATGGCGACGGCCTCTGCGATGCCGGCGACCCCGATGACGACAACGACGGCATCCTCGATGGCGCCGACACCGACCCCCTCGACCC
>JBHHZI010000038.1:0-23495 GCA_046757965.1 Acidobacteriota bacterium
GTCGAATCGATGGCGCGACGCCTGCTCGACGAGACCCGTTTTCTCTCGGATCGCGAGATCGCCGAGAATCTCCTGGAGGGGGGAGACTTCCGGCCATATCGCGAGGTCGTCGCCGGGTCGGTGGTCTCGGCCGCCGCCCGCCAGGGCATCGCGCTGTCGGATGACGAGGCGATGAGTGTCGGGGCCAGCGTGGGGTGCTGGCCGCCGTTCGCCGACACCGCTGCCGCGCTCGCGGTGCTGGGCCGTGGTCGCCGGCTGGCCATCGTCAGCAATGTTGAACGGCGGGATGTCGTGTCGAGCATCGGCCGGATCGGGGTCGCGTTCGACGAGGTCGTCACCGCCGAGGACGTCCGGGCCTACAAGCCGGACCGGACTCCTTTCGACGAGGTGCTGCGCCGGCTGGCCCTGCCGAGGGAGAAGGTGCTGCACGTGGCGCAGTCGCTCTACCACGACATCGGGCCGGTTGCCACTCTCGGGATCGACTCGATCTGGATCGATCGGCGCGGTGACGCCGCGACCGATTCGCCCACGTACCGCCGCTGCTTCAGTGATCTGGCGGGAATGGCCGAGGCGCTCGGCCCGGCTGACTGAGCGACGGTTCACCAGACGTAATCGCGCGCGTACGCCCGCACCTGCTTGCCGTCGAGCATGTGGAACGTGCGGATGCGAGCGAGCGCCGGCGGCGAGAGCTGGCCGATGGGGACGTGGACGATTCGTCGCCCGCGGTTTGCGGCGTACTGGCGGGCGAACGACCGCGGCGGTGACGGCGCCACGTGCACCACGAGCCGCTCGCTGGCGTAGTCGAGACCCGCCAGCAGCAGGTGCTCCCCGGGCGTGCGCGCCACGGCGAATTCCGGGTCTTCCCAGACGAGGTACATGCGCCCGGGAGGCCAGGTGAGCAGCAGTCCACCATACTCACAGCGTGCCACCCCGGGCCCCACGATCTGCTCGCCGGGAGGTGTGGAATACAGCGCCATGTCCGATTCCTGGTCATGCTCTCCCTGCCACGTCATGCGATGCACGTAACGACCTGCGGCATCGTCCGGATCGAACAGCAGCACGACGGCCCCGACGTCACCTTTCACGGGGATCCTCTGGTGAACCCAGATGCGTCCGTCGTGGGCGAGGTTCCTGATCGTCTCGCGAAAGTCGATGCCGTCAAGGAGCGACGTGGTGAACGGTTCACTGCGGCTCTGGTCGGCAGCCAGGATGCCTTTTGCCTTGTGGGCGAGGAAGCGCCCGTACCCCTCGATGACGATGTCCTCGGGTGGGAAGCTACAGGGACCCTGGCCGTCCCACTGCTCCTTCCAGGCCCCGGGGCGGCGCTCGACCGGGCGGGGTCGCACCAGGCGCAACGGCCTACGCCTGCGGCGGAGGGGCCGCTCGAACCGCACCTGGCGGCCCGCACGATCCAGATCCTCGAGAGTGATCCGCAGCGCCGCCCGGTTGTCGGCAGATGCTGACGGTTCGTAGGTGGCCCCGGTGTTCCACACATGCCAGGCGAAGCTGTCGTCGGCGATGCCGCGTGCGGCCAGCACCAGTGTGTAGAAATCCGGTGCCAGGGCGCGTTCGAGGAGAGAACAGTTGCGCGCATAGCGGAACAGGGTGGCCACCGCGGCCGGCGAAACTTCTTCTCCTTCCCGGCGCAGCGCGGCGCGGGCGTCACGGATCAGATCGGTGTGCAGGTTCTGCCTCGGCAGCGGCCAGGAAGATCCCGCGGCGGTGCCGGTCTGCTCCTGCCGCCAGGACTCGTAGCGGGCCGCGATGTAGGGCATCTCGCCGAGCACCTCCCGGGTCGAGTCCGGGTGCAGGTGGAAGACCGCCACGCGCAGACGGGGACGGCGGCCGAAGGGCACCGCCGGTTCCTGATCCAGACGGTCGAGGACTCCCCGGACATGGGACAGCCCACAGACGAAGAGCACTCGCGCGCGAGGCACGGCGAGCAGGCGGGAGAGGTGATGGGCCATGGTGCGCTCGCGCAATGTCGTGTCGTCGGCCGCGTGAGAAGAATGCACCGGAACGGTCGTCAGGCACGGGCCGGCGTAGGCCGCCAGGCCGATCGATTCGATGGCGTGGGGGTCGGGAAAGGACCGGCGCACCGGTGTCACACGAGCGGCGTTGCGGTCCACGCACGACACCGGCAGATCGTGGTCGATGGCCAGGCGCACCGCCTCGACGATGCCGTCGGTCGGCTCGATCAGCGCGTACAGGGGGCCGGTTTCGGCGTCTGAACCCGCGGCCGGCCTCTCCATCTCTATGCGCAGGACGGATAGAAGCGGCAGGCGGGACACCGCCTCCTGATACGCCGCGCTCAACCCGCCGGGCAACTCGACGGCGACATGAGTCGGCCGGTGCTCGGCGAACACGCGTCGCACTTCCACGGCGAACTCGAAGCGGCCGTGCAGGAGCGGCACGACGCGCAGCCGCCCGCCGGCCGCGCGCAACGGGTCGTCAGGTCGGCGAGCCGTCCGGGTCATCGTCGGTTCCAGGCACCGCGTGCGGACCACCAGGGCCGGCACCATTGAGATAGATGAGCGCGGATTCTCCGAGCGTCAGGCGGACGGCTTCCGACAGCAGATCGGCCGGGTCGCGTCCCTGGTTCTGGTGAATGCGCTTGAGGGCGAAGCGGGCCAGGTTGATGCCGTCGCGTACCGTGAACCGCTCATCGGCGGCGTGCGCCGCGCGCAGAAACCCGAGCACATAGTCGAGCACCTGCTCCGGGGCGAAGGCGACGTGCCGCTGCAGGATGCGGCGCTCCTCGTCGGCATCCGGAAAATCGATCCGGATCTGTGGCTGCAGTCGCGAGTGAATGTACTCCGGAATGTCGAACGTCGAGGCGTCGTCGTTCATGGTCACCGCGATGCGAAAACCATCATGAGCCGCGACCTTGATGCCGGCGACGATCGATTCCACGTAGCGCCGCGGGTCCAGGAGGGGAGCCAGCGAGGCCCACGCCTTCTCGCTCATCCGGTTGCCCTCGTCGAGAATGCAGATGCCCCCCTCGAGCATGGCGGTGACCAGGGGAGAGGCCGAGTAGCGGATGGTGCCGTCGGGGCCGACCACCGGCGTGACGATCAGATCCTCCGGCCGCGTGTCCATGGTGGCCTGGAACAGATATGCCGGGCGTCCCAGTTCCTTCGCCGCGGCATAGGCGAGGGTCGTCTTGCCCACGCCGGGCCGGCCCACGAGACGGGGGTTGAGGGGGAGATCTTCCGGATCGATGACCAGCCAGGCCGCCAGGACCTGCAGCATCAGGTCACGTCGTCCGACCCATTCCATCTTGAGGACATCGGGATGGGAGAGCTGAAGCTCGACGCCGTCGATGATCCGGGTCTTCATGAATGCACCTGCAGGGCCCCACCGGGCAGGTTACTACAGCAGGCCCGGTTCGCCGTGCATGACGGCATGCGCTGCGTTGATGCGTCTCTCCGGTGAGGGGTGCAGACGGTCATGCCGGAGGGACGGCGGACCTGGTTCGGGTTGCTCCTCATGTTCGAGCGGAGACGGGGCGCCATATCGAGCAGGGCTCGATCTGGAGTTCACCGGTGGGGAGTCAGCGGTTCATCGGCGGCCTCGCCTTCCGGCAGCACCTTCTCCTCCGGCGCCGCGCCCGGTGGCTCACGACGCGCGTCGATGACGGTGAAGTCCGACGTGCCCAGTTGAATCTGAGTATCCCCTGCACCGGGGACCAGCAGGTGATAGGTGTAGAAGTCGGGTGAGAGCAGGGAGGTGTCGATGACATGGGAGATCTGCAGGCAGCTACCGGACGCGCGCAGGCGCGGCCTCCCCAGCCGGTAGAACGGAATCCCGCCCCGATCCACGAAACCGCGCGCCGCGAGCGATGGATGGGCGTTCTTCTTGCGGGTGCACAGCCACGTCTGCATCACCATCATGGTGCCGGTCGCGGTTCCGTTCACGTCGCAGGGCAGCAGGGTCGTCGTCACACCGCGGGCGGTTGACTCTCGCGGAGATCGCCTGAGGGGCAGGGCGGTGAGAACGGCCGAGACAGCTCTCTCGCAGGCCGGGCCGAGCACGCCGAGCTTGTGAGGGTGCGGAAGATCGAGGTCGATCTGAGAGGCGGCATACGCCTCGGTGCCGAGATCTCGCACGGCCGCACGGAGTCGGTAACTGCCTGGCGACACGTCGAGAAGACTCTCGTGCACCACGTCGAGACCATTCATGTCGGCAGCATGAAAGGGGACGGATTCGTGGTCCGCGAATTCCCATGACCGGGATCCATCGAGCTGGTGCAGCAGTCCGGCGATGTCCCAGCGCTTCTGAGTCCCGCCGGCTGCGGGGAGGTGGAACAGCGATTCCAGGGACAGGCCGACCTGGAGCAGGACGCGCCAGGTCCGGCCACGGATCGCCACCGGCCGGATGGCGAGATACAGCGGGAAGGCGTCTGCCGTCGAGGGTCGCGAGAGAACGGCGGCGAAGCGACGGAAGACCCGGTCGGCCGCGGTCAGGGACTGGATACTGTAGCGATGCGGGAGCACCTGCCCGGCCACCTCGACGCGCACCTCCTGGGTCTTGCTTCGTTTCTGGTCGCGGGGAACCAGGCCGATCCGGTAGACACATCGCTGCTTGTTCGTTGCCCGGTCCAGCAGGGCGAAGGCGGTCTTCGGCGCCCGGTTGTAATCGCCCCCGGTGCGCTCGGCGAAGTTCCAGCCCGTGGAGACGGCCTGCTCCGCGGCCCTCTCCATGAGCTGGTGGAGACCGGCGTTGACGGTGTTGACAACCGTCCGCGAGGTCACGGCATCCGCAGCCACCTCTCGCATGATGGACCAGTTGTTGGCGCTGGTGGGGAGGTAGGTTCGTCTCTCATAGGGGAAGTAGTACTCCCGGGGAAACAGCCCGCCATTCTGTGTGAAGACGAAGAGAATCTTGCGGCCGGGAACCGCATCAAGACTCATGAGCAGGTTGCGCAGCATGCGAAACGCGGCCCGGCTGTGATGAAGCTCATCCTGGGCATAGGAGTCACACGTGGTCGGGATGGACTCGCAGACGTGGATGCGCGCCCGGAGCAAGGCCGGAAAGCCGTCGAAGAAGGCGCGATCCTCGAAGGCTGCATGAAGGCGGGACAGAATCTCGGTCCGGTCCGAGCTGAAGCCGGACAGCTCGACGAGGCCGGTTCCCGTGGCATACCCCGCCATCATGAGACGATCGCCGGGTCTCATCAATTCACGGATCCACCTCTCGGCGTTCTCCAGGGCCCGATCCCGGCCCCCCGGCCGCAGCTGGCTGAAGTCGAAGTACATGACGAACCGGCGCTTGGCCGGAGATGCTTCCGTCGCGTCGATCTCGCCGGGCGCATGGGATTCACCGGTCCCTCGGGTCTTGCCCGTCGTGCCCGCCTCGCCACCCGGAGCGGCCGTTGTGGACGCTGTTCCACCGGGGCCGACCCCGGCGACCTGCCCGGTCCCTTCGGATGTTGATGCGTTGGCCCTGCCGGCCGGGGATGACGAGGAGCTGGAGTTGTTCTCATCGACCGTCGCGAGCCGTGGCGGCAGCCGGCCGGTGGCACCTTGTTCGGTGTCACAGAGATCGTCAACGCTGTAAACCTGCCACTCCCGGGTCCGTTCGAAGACGCGGAAATCGGTCTTCGTCAATCCATGAATCGGCTTGCCGTTCTCGTCGTACACCTCCACATCGAACAGGATGATCGACACCTCGGCCTCCTCGGTGTAGCCGGTGGCCGCCGGTGGGAGCTTCTCCTCGGGAGGTGAACCCGGTCTCTGCGCAGCGTCAAGCCATGGAGACGCCGTCAGGAGGATCGCGGTCGCGCACAGAAAGCGCAGACCCCGGAAAGAACGTGCACCGCCAGAGGATCGATTCGTTGCCCTCCGTTGCATGGGCACCTCCCTGCCTGGATCTACGCGCAGAGCATACTCCGGAAAAGGCGTCTGTTGTCGATTCGCGGTGCGCGGACCGCGCCGGCTCGTGTGGCCGGGCACGAGCAGGCGGGATTTCATGCCGTGACGCCACGACATCGTGTACCCTGACGCGATGCCTGCCTGTCCCAGGTGTTCCCGGGATATACCGGCCGGGAAGGCGTTCTGTGCCGACTGCGGCATGGCCGTGACGGCGCGGACGGATCTGCCCACCCAGACGAGTTTCTCACCGGGTCCGTCGTCTCCACACCCGCCGCCTTCCGGGGATCGGAACGCGACCGGGCCGGGAAAGGCGCGCTTTCTGCCCGGGGCCGTGCTGGGCGGCCGGTACCGCATCGTGGGGCTGCTCGGGCGAGGCGGCATGGGCGAGGTCTACCGGGCTGACGATCTGAAGCTGGGACAGCCGGTGGCGCTGAAGTTTCTTCCCGCCGGCCTGGAGCACGACGCGGATCGCCTTTCGCGGTTTCTCAACGAGGTGAAGCTGGCACGCCGCGTCTCCCATCCCAGCGTCTGCCGGGTGTACGACGTGGGCGAGGTCGGCGGCCAGCATTACCTGTCGATGGAGTACGTCGACGGGGAAGATCTCGCCTCCCTGCTGCGCCGCATCGGGCGGCTGCCGAAGGACAAGGCGGTGGAGTTGGCCCGCCAGCTCTGCGCCGGTCTGGCGGCTGCGCACGATGAGGGCATCCTGCACCGGGATCTGAAGCCGGCCAACGTGATGATCGACGGCCGCGGCCGGGCCAGGATCACCGACTTCGGTCTGGCCAGCCTGCCGGGCACGGTGCACGGCAAGGAGGTGCGGGTCGGCACGCCCGCCTACATGGCGCCCGAGCAGCTCGCCGGCCGGGAGGTCTCGGTGCGCAGCGATATCTACGCGCTGGGCCTGGTGCTCTACGAACTGTTCTGCGGCAAGCCGGCCTTCGACCCCACCGGCGGGGCGGAGCGGGTGCGCGGGCCCACCGCATCGACGCCGACGAGCCCATCATCTCTGGTGGAAGGGTTCGACCCGGCCGTCGAGCGGATCCTGCTGCGCTGTCTCGATGCCGATCCCGTCCGCCGGCCCGCCTCGGCGCTGTCGGTGGCAGCGGCGTTGCCGGGCGGCGATCCGCTCGCCGCCGCCCTCGCCGCCGGCGAGACGCCGTCGCCGGAACTGGTGGCGGCCCAGGGGGCGGCGGAGGCGATGCACCCGTCCGTCGCCCTGTCGCTTGCTGTCCTCATTGTTGCCGGTGTCGTGGCGGCCGGTCTGCTCAACGGGACCCATTCTCTGCGGTCGGCGCTGCCGATGGACAAGCCACCGGCGGCCATGGTGGATCGAGCCCGGGATGTCATCAAGGAGCTGGGCTTCACCGAACCGATCTATGCCGACCCACAGGATGCGGCGTTCGGCTACAGCATCTGGCGTCCGGCGCTCGACGGGATCTGGAAGCAGATCGAGCCGGACAAGCGGCGGGATCTGTTGCGCTCGGACAACGCCTATGTGGCGAGCTTCTGGTATCGCCAGAGCCCCCTCACCATGCATCCGGTGCCGTCGCGCTTCGGGACGTTCGTCGGTGAGCATGTAGAGCGCTGGAACCCCTTTCCGCAGATCACCGGGGGGATGCTCGTGTCCCTCTCTCTGGCCGGCCGTCTCGAGTTCTTCGCGCGAGCGCCGCGCCGCTTCCAGCCGGACACGGATGACAGCGTGGAGCCGGACTGGTCCGTCCCGTTCAGACTCTCGGGGCTGAACATCGAGGACTTCAAGGCGGTGAAACCACGCTACCAGCGATTCATGGCGCCGGACCACCGTGCCGCCTGGGTCGGCTTCCGTCCTGGCATGGCCGAGCGCCAGGTCCGGATCGAGGCCGGGACATCGGAAGGACGCCTCTGTCTGTGGGCGATCCTGGACGCGACGGAGTTGGATCAACTGGCGGGAGAACCCGAGAGTCTCGAGGAAGCTGGCGCGAACAGACTGATGTTCATCTGGATGATCACTGTCGTGCTCGTGGGAGGGGGCGTGCTGGCCCGCTTCAATCTCCGCCGCGGGCGGGCCGACCAGCGGGGGGCATGGCGGCTGGGAATTGCCGCGCTGCTCATTCTTCTCCCCGGCACGCTGCTCAGTGCGCACGACCTGACGACGAGATATGCGGTGATCGCGATCTATCCCGTGGCCGGCACGACGCTGTTCGTGGCCACGTTGCTGACCGTGCTCTACCTCGGTGTGGAGCCGTACGCTCGCCGCGTCTGGCCCTCCATGCTGGTCTCCTGGAGCCGTCTGATGTCGCGCACGTCACGCACGTGGCGCGACCCGCTCATCGGCCGTTCGGTGCTCGGCGGCCTTGCCGCCGGCACGGGCCTCCTGTTCCTGACCTTCTTCGTCACGGGCGCCGTCTGGTGGGTGAAGGGCGAGCCGGTGAAACCATCCGTCGGGAACTGGAGCGTGATCCTCGGGCAGCGCTACGCGCTGGCGGAGATTCTCGGTGACACCATGGACAGCCTGGGCCAGGCGCTTTCCCTGGCGCTGTGGCTGGTGCTGGCCAGGATGCTCGTGCGGCGCTCGTGGCTGGCCGTGCCGGTTGGCGGACTGTTTTATATGTTCATGGGAGGCGTGCCCATCGGCGACAGCCTCGGCGCCACGCTGTTCTTCACCGGCGTGAGCGCGCTGGTGACCGCGATTCATATCGCCGTGCTGTTGCGGTTCGGTCTGGTGGGCTTGCTCGTCACCATCTACGTCGACAGCATTGCCCGCATGACGAGCACCACCGACTGGACCGCCTGGCACGCGCAGCCGGCGGTCCTGGCGCTCGCCGTCATCCTGGCTCTGGTCGTCTACGGCCACTGGGCGGCCACGGCGGGACGGCGGTTCGCCCTCGACGAGCTGCCGGCTGCATCCTAGCCCGCCCGGTCAGGACCTGATCTGCTGCAGGAAGTCGTCGACCGCATGAACGACCGCCTGCCTGGAGAGCGCCGGATATCGAGCGTAGGCTGTCTCCGGAATCCTGTGGACGAGCGAGCGAAACCGTTTCGCGTCGACCATGTCGCTCTCGAGGAAGTTCCTGGCATCGTCAAGATCGCGGCGGAACCCCCTCACGATCTTGGAGAGTAACTGGGCATACGGGTCGTGATGATAGAAGCTCACCTTGCCCACCGTCTGGATGAAGAGATGCCGGTCGTCACTGCCGGCGAGCGGTGGAACGAAGTCCTCGGGCTTGACGAACTCGACGTTCATCTGCAGGCGCTCCTTGATGGCCTGGATGTGGCGAAAGACACCCTCGTGGTCGGCGTGCAGGTCGGCATCGATGGTGGACTCTCTCCATCCGAGGTGCACCGCCGTGCCGCCGCCGCCGATATAGACCCGATAGGAGCGGCTGTGCGGCGCGGAGCGTGCGAGCTCGATCATGAGATCTTGGAGGCGCTCGCGCGTCAGTTCACGGCGCATGCCGGTCTCCATCGACACGGGCTCTCCCGCAGGCGTCGGCAAACGACACGGCCTGCCTGAGCAGGGCGCCGTAGCGCGCGTGGGCGAGGTCGCCTGCCCGCCGGGCGAGCAGGCGATACAGGCCTTGCTCGGGGTTGTCGTGGACCGCGCCGAGCGGCACGCCCTCGCGGCGCAGGCGGGGCGCGGCCAGGGAGATGAGCAAGCTGGCGACGGTGACCTTCCCGGCGGCGAGATCGGCCAGCCCGGCATCCACGAGCGCGCCCCCCGGCAGTCCCGCGGCAGTGAAATTCGCCACGCCGAATCGCTTGTGGATCCAGCGGGCGGTCACCGCTCGCCGTGCGACGGCCCGCCGGGCCGCCGGCGCCATGTTCGCGGCGCGGGCCCGGCCGCCGATGCGACCCTGGCGTCGGAAGCGTGCCCGGATCTCGGCCGGAAGTCTCATCATGGCTTACCATATACCTGGGGGGTAAGTATTGCAAGTGAGTGGCGGGCGGTTCTCGGAGTCTTCCGGACGAGCGAGCCCGCATTTTTCACGGTCTACCAGGTGTCCTTGCACACGGGGCAGTGCGCCATCGTCGTGTGTCCCCATCTTGTGCTGCCGGCCGCGGACCTCACATCATCCTGCTTCCGGCTGGCCTGTGATCCCACGCAGAACACCAGACCAGGACACTCCGGCACGACGGATGCTTCAGTCGGCGCGAGCGGCGAGGTCGTCGTCTCCGGACGTCGGACCGGCAAGCGCTTGCGCCGCGGCGCGAAGGCGTGCGGCGGCGGCGCGGGCGGCGGAGGCGAGACGCAGCACCTCGTTGACCAGCGCGCTGCGGTCTCGTGCGGCGACGGCTGCCCGGGCCCGGAAGAGGAGAGCCCCGGCCCGTTCGAGCGACGGGTCGACGCAGAAGAGCAGGCTGCCACAGGAGGAGACCGGGGTCCGTTCCGCCAGGGCATGAAAGGGCTGCAGGGCCCCGGCAACGGCGCGGTTTGCGCGGGCCAGGCGCGCCTGTGTGCCGTCGGACCGGCGATCGGGTTTGGCCGGCGGCGACGCCGCCGGGTCATCGTCTCGATCGCCGCCGTCTGCGACGACGCCCCGGGGCACCACCGGCGTCTCCGCCAGCCAAGTGTTGCGGGCGCGGTCCCAGGCCTCTGCCGCCAGCCGGTAGTCGGAGAGCGCCAGCCGGGCCGCCCGCACCGGTGGAGGATTGTTGTCGAACGCGGCGTGTGCCGCCTGGTCCACGGTATCGAGTGCCCGCAGGAGTTGCAGCGACAGGGCGCCGTGGTCGGCCACGGGCAGCGGGGCGTCCGACAGATCGAGCGCCAGGGCAACGAGGGCGGCGGTTCCCTGGCGGGCGCCGGCCAGGTCCGGGTCGGTGAACCGGATGAGCCGGTCGAAGGTGTCATGGGCCGTGCCGGAGGCGGCCGCCATGATCGCGGCGCGCGAATGGATCTCGATGACGGGCACGGCGGCGGAGAGAAAGGCCCCGCCATCGCTGACTCCCGCAGGAGAGGCCAGAAGTGTGAGACGTCCCGGCCCGTCGATCTTGCCGGACGACCCGGTGAGGCTCGCCGCGAGACGTCGCAGCAACGGCCCCGCGGCCACCTCGAGGTCCGGGCCGGCCAGCGCCGGTGCGGCGTCGACATAGGCGATGGGTGGGGGAGTGAGGCGGCGTTCTCTGGCCGCCAGCCAGGCGCGGGCTCCCAGCCGGCCCCATGCCCCACCATCCCAGAGCGCGAGGACGAGGGTGCGGCGGGGCCGCCAGCCCGACGCGACGAGCCGGCCGAGGGCCCGGGCGGTCTCGATGAGGGCGGCCGCGCCGGAGGCATCCTCGCCGGCGCCGAACGTCCACGCATCCAGCCGCGCTCCGAGGACGATCTCCTGGAGCGGTTCATCGGAACCCTCGATGCGGGCGATGACGCTGGTCAGCGATCGCCGCGCGGAGCGGGTCTCGATCTCCATCTCGACCTGAGCGGGTCCCGGCCCGACGAACAGGGGGGAGGCGGGTGCGTCCGCGGTGGGGCCCCAGCCATCCGGCGCCGGTGTGACGGCGAGCGCGGCCAGCAGCGTGGTCGTGGTGCGCGCGTCGATCGGCAGGACCGGGATCGGCACCGCGGCACCGGGTTCCGGATGCCCCGCCCGGGAGCGCGGCAGGCGCCGCGCCGGGTGGATCCGCATGGTGAGGGTCTCGGCTGCCATCAGGGTGCCGCGGGTGACGGCGTCGGCGGCCCGCCCCGGGCCATCGGGATAGGGCGCTGTCACCAGCTCGCCTTCCGGCGGCGCGGCGGGAGCCAGCAGCAGACCGGTGGCCAGGTGCCGCGCGGCGGTCTCGGCCAGCACACGGGCGGGCGCCGTCCCGGCGCGAACCAGGACGATGCGGCCGGCCACGCGCACGCCGAGCTCATGCAGGGTCGCGTAGTCGGCATCGGCACCGTCGTGCGCGAAGACGAGATCACCGGCCGTCCTCCCTGCGGGAGAGAAGGCCATGAACCCGGGGACAACCTCGTCCCAGGCGAGGGCCGTCAGGTCGGCCAACGGCTGCTCACCGGGAGTGAGATCTTGTCGCCGACCCGATTCGATCAGGGCGAGGCGCGCGGAGACCAGCTCGGGAAGAATGGCCGGCGTGGTCCAGAGGTCGCTGTCCCAGCCGGCCCCGGCAAGCTGGTCGCGGGCCCACTCTGCCGCCTCCTGCTGGCCCGGTGCTCCGGACAGGCGCGGGTGCTGTGCCAGGTGCTCGATGGTGCGGCGCAGTCGGGCCGGGTCGATGGCGGAGACGAGGCGCTCGATGCGAGCCTCGTGGGATTTGCGGTCACCCGGCGCCAGCCCGGCGGCACCGATCGCCACGGCACGGTGATCGTCACGGCGTGTCGTATCGTGCGGACTCGCCGGGCCCGCCGGGCGCGGCACGCAGGCCAGGGCTCCCAGCACGGCCAGGGCGATGATCGGGGCGTGCGCACGCCGGGTCACGGCGCAGGACCGGGACGGATCATCCGGCGCTGGCCACGGTCAGCCGCGAGTACGCCATGCCGTCCGGCTCGCGACCGGGATGCAGGACCCCGGCCGTCTTCCAGGTGGTCAGGTCGATGATGGAGATGATATCGGCGTTGGCGTTGGCCACGTAGGCGACCTTGCCGTCCGGCCGGATCAGGATGCCGATGGGGACCGAGCTGTCACCGAAGCGATGGCCGAACAGGCGACCCTCGGTGTCCGCGGCGTCGAGCTTCATGGAGATCCGGCGGACCTCTTCCAGCGTGTGCGTGTCGAACACCGCCACCTCCCCGGACCGTGCGTTGGAGACCAGGGCGTGCCGTCCGTCGGGTGTCACCTTGGCGCGGATCGGAAACGAGCTGGAGGGCAGTTCCTTCAGGACGTCGAGGGAGTGGGCATCCAGGACGGTCACCGTGTCCGCGCCGCGGTTGGTCACCCAGACCTGTGTCCCATCGGGGCTGACCGTGATTCCCTCGGCGCCGTCTCCTGTCTCGATGGCGGAGAGTCGCTTGCCTGTCGCCATGTCGATGACGCTGACGGACCCCGACCCGATGTTGGCCACGAACGCCCGCGTCCCGTCGGGTGTCACGCACACCATGTGAGAGGTCTCCTGCCCGGTATCCGCGGTGGCCGTGACCTTTCCGCGGCCGACATCCACGGTGAGCAGCTTGTGACTCTCCTCGGAGGTGACCACGACCTGCTTGCCGTCCGCGAGCCACTGCACGCCATGTGGCCGGTGGTACTCGCCGAGATCGATGGTGCGAACCACCCGTGCATGCGGCACATCGATGACGGTCAGTGTCGAGCCGGGAGCGTCTCGTGTGCCGTAGTTCGTGGCGATGGCGGTGGTCCCGTCCGGTGAGACCGCCACCTCGTGGGGTCCATTCCCGGTCGGCACCGTGGCGACGGTCTCGCCCCGGGACAGGTCGATGAGCGAGGCCGTCGCCTCGCTCTTGTTGAGCACCACCAGGGTGCCGCCCGCCGCGCCGGCGGTCCGCGAGACGCCGGCGCCGCTTGCCGCGGCCAGTAGCACCATGGCCATGAGGCGTGTGTTGCCTCGTCGGTTACGTGTCAGTGTCTTCATGCTCCGGGCAGGCCCTTCAGCGCGTCGATCAGCTTCGCACTGGACGGACGCACACGATAGTTCTCATCCACCTCGATGAACCGGATGATGCCCTGCCGGTCGACCACCAGCGTCGTGGGGTGCGGGATCTTGCCATTCTTCACGTTGAGGATGCCGTACCGCTTGATGGTTTCCGAGCCGGGATCCATCAGGTTGGTGAAGGTGAGGCCGAGCTTGTTCCGCATCTCCTTCAGCTTGTCGGCGGGGTCGATGCTGACCACCCACACCTCCGCGTCGAAGGCCCGGATCTTGCGCAGACTGGCTTGCAGCTCGCCGAGCTGCTTGCGGCAGAAGGGTCACCAGGTGCCGCGAAAGAAGACCAGTACCAGGTTCTTCTTGTCGCGGAGCTGGGCAAGACTGTGGTGAGTGCCGTCGGTATCGACCAGATCGAAATCCGGCGCGGCCTGACCGATCTCCACGCGCGCCGGAGCATCCGTCGGGGCGGCCGGCGTGCCGTCCTGCCGCGGGCCGGCGATGGCGCCGGCGGTCAGCAGCAGCCCGGCCGCGGCGAGCCCGGAAAGGCGCCGGCCGATGAACCCGGCCGTGTCACGGTGTCGTCTAGGCATTCGTATCCTCCATCAGGTCACAGGTCGTTCCGGCGGTCATTTTACCGGAGCCCGCGCCCGGAGCAAGGTGCCGGGACGGGACTCTTCCTGAGGTGTCGGGTTCCTGGTGTGACCCTGTGGGACAACCGGGGCGCCTGCACGGTTCCCGACGGCGGGTGCCCCGGGGGCGCCATCAGATCGGAAAGCCGGTTCCTCGGGTCGGGAATGAGCCCAGGGAGCCCGTTCCGCGGTTCGCCGGGTTCTGTGATCTGCCTCCCGACCGGATAGCATGGTCCGTGCCGCGTCGAGGTGACGCCGGCGGAGAGCCCGTTCCGGGGAACCGGCCGGGCGAAACCGGTCGGTCTTGCGTCGAGGCCATGCCGGCGAGTGCCGGGATGGGCCGCGACGGCGTGCTGTGGGTCACTCTTCATGCCCAAGAAATCCGTCCTGGTGATTGAGGATGAGCCGGACATCCTCCAGGTGATGGAGTACAATCTGGCCCGCGAGGGGTTCGCCGTGTCGACCGCTCCCGACGGGGAACGAGGACTCGCCCGGGCCCGGGCGGACCGACCGGACCTGATCCTGCTCGACCTCATGCTGCCCGTCATCGAGGGAACCGAGGTGTGCCGGCTGCTGCGTGCCTCGCCACAGACCGCGTCCATTCCGATCATCATGGTGACCGCCAAGGGGGAAGAGAGCGACGTCGTGCTCGGCCTCGGGCTGGGAGCCGATGATTACGTCTGCAAGCCGTTCCGGCCGCGCGAACTGATCGCGCGGGTGAGAGCGGTGCTTCGCCGCCGGGCATCCCCTGCGCCTGACGAGACCCAGCGGATCACACTCGAGGGGATGACCATCGATCGGGCGCGTCACGAGTTGAGGGTCGATGGCAGGCCCGTCTCCCTGACCGCGACCCAGATGCGTCTCCTGCACCATCTCGCCTCTCATCCTGGGCGGGTATTCTCGCGGGATCAGTTGATCGATCATGCCATCGGCACGGGGGTGGCGGTGAGCAGTCGCAACATCGATGTTCACATCCGCTCCATCCGCAGGAAGCTCGGTCCGTACGAGGACCGCGTGGAAACGGTCCGGGGAGTGGGGTACCGCTTTCGAGATTGGCGCGAGACGACGTGCTGAGGAATCGGCTGCTGACGCGGCTGGTCATCGGTGCCGCCACCATCACGATTCTGACCGTGGTGTCCACCGCCGTGCTGCCGGCGATGAACGGCTGGCTCCTCGCTGGCGTGTCGCTGGCCCTGCTGATGCCCGCCGTGATCTGGTGGGCCCGCCGCGCGGCGGGTTCGGTGGAAGAGATGGTCGCGGTGGCGACATCGCTGGCCGAGGGCGGTGATGCGCTCTGTGAGCGCGACGATCGCACGGACGAGCTGGGAGATCTTGCGCGCGCGTTGAATCGCATCCGTGCCCGTGTCGCACACCGGGTGGCGGAGGCCCGCGGAGAGGACCACCGCATGCAGACAATTCTCGCGGGCATGGTCGAGGGAGTCGTGGCGACGGATCGCGACGAACGTGTCGTGCACATCAACGAGGCGGCGGCGCGCATTCTCGAGGTCGAGGTGGATACCGCTGCCGGTCGGCCCATCTGGGAGATCACGCGGGTGGTCGCCGTCAGCGAGGTGCTGCAGGCCGCCCGGCAGGAACTTGCCGTCATCGAGCGCGAGGTCCGGCTCGTCCCGGGGAGTGGCGAGCGGGTGGTCAGCCTGCATGCGGCACCGCTGCGGGAGGATGCGGGCGTTTCCGGGGCGGTGGTGGTCCTGCACGACATCACGGAACTGCGCCGCCTCGAGGCCGTCCGTCGGGAGTTCGTGGCCAACGTCTCCCACGAGCTGCGCACGCCGCTGACGGCCATCGCCGGACTGGTGGAGACACTCATCGACGACCCTGATATGGAGGCCCGGACCCGGCAGCGATTCCTGTCCCGGATCTCGGCGCAGGGCCGGCGGCTGAACGACATGGTGCGGGACCTCCTGGACCTGTCGCGTATCGAGTCCGCCGCGGGAACGGTCGAGATGAGTCCCACCGACCTCGGAGCGGTGGTCCGTGCGGGGATCGAGGTGGTGCTGGCCGCAACGCGCGGCGATCGACCGGACGTGGACGTGGTTCTGCCGGAGAGCCCGGTCATCGTACGCGGCGATGACGACTCTCTGCAGCGCGCGGTGGCGAACCTGGTGGAGAACGCGATCCGGTACACCGACAGGGGTGGCACGGTCCGCGTGGCGGTGAAGGCAACGAGCGATCGGGCGGAACTCACGGTGGCGGACACCGGCATCGGCATCGAGGCCGCCCACCGCGAACGGATCTTCGAGCGCTTCTACCGCGTCGATCGGAGCCGTTCCCGCCGCGGCGGCGGCACCGGGCTCGGGCTCGCGATCGTCAAGCACGTGGCCGTGACCCACGGCGGCACCGTCGAGATGGAGAGTGAGCCGGGGCGCGGGAGCACCTTCCGGATCACCCTCCCCCTGGCAGAGTCCGCGAGTCGAGCCCGGACCCGATGAGCCCCGACTTCCCGCTGCTTGCCACCAATGCCGGCCCGGCTATTCGGTGCACGAGCCGGCGGCGCCGCCGCCATCAGGTGTATGGCCGAGTTCCTTGCATATCGCGATGAAGAGGTTGCAACTGATCGGGTCCTTCGGCGACTGGATGCAGCAAACCTTCTTCGGTGCGCCTTCCTTGTTGCAATCGTAGATCGAGTACAGCGGCACCGGCTGACCGTCCGGCGGTGCCGTGGCGCGTGCTGCCGAGGTCTTCATGGCGGTGGCCACGCGCTGGGCGTACCGGGCCATCGTCATCGCCGAGAAGGTCGACGTGACACGGTTGCCCGCCAGGCGGCCGGCGCGGGTCTTCCGGACCTGGGCACGAGATGGCTCGTCCTGGTCGAGGGCAAGGGTGGAAACAGCGGTGGCACCGGCCACCAGAAAAACCGCCATCAGGGTGACGAGAGTCGGCTTCTTCGTCATCGAATCCTCCGTGTGAGGGGGGACCGCACCACGCGGCCCGGGAATCCCATCTCCCCTCGACCCTACCATCGTCACGGGCCGGGGACCAAGACCGACTCTCGACGTGGTGTTGCCAGGGCCTCCGTTGTGAGATCGGGTCGGATGATGTCGCCTCGGACGCTCGTCCATTCGACCATGGTCGCGCGCCCCCGGGTCGCCGGGACCGGTCGGGCCGGCCGGTCCCATGCGACGAGGTTGCGGCCAGTCGATTGACGGGGCAATTCCCCCGGGCCGGTTGTGCGGCGGCCTGCGCGGTGATTTCATGCGGCCTTCACGGATTCTTCGCAATGGCACACTACTCTGCTCTCGGGATGAGATGGAGACGGCGGATGCTGGTCGCGGAGAGACCGGGACGGGTTTACGCCAGGAGCCCGTCACAGACGGTGTGGTGAGACCTGATGTCGGGTGCCATCTGCGCCGAGCGGCTGCTTTCGCCGGCAGCCGAACAGTGGCTCTTCCAGGAGGAGAACGACGTGCACAGAAGGAACTGCGCCCCCGGTGCTGCCGCGGTACTTGCCGCCTTGCTGGTGTTGTCGACCGTGGCTCGCGCCGAGGACAACGACCTCAGGGTGTTCTACGACAACGGTCTGCATCTCGAGACAGAAGATACGGACGTCGCCCTGAAGTTCGGCGGACGGATCCAGCTCGATGCCGCCACCTTCAGTCGTGGCGGGATCCCCGCGCCGCTTGACGCCTTCGACGATGGCACCGAGTTCCGCCGGGCCCGCCTGTACTTCTCGGGCACGATTCACGACAACGTCGAGTTCAAGGCCCAGTACGAGTTCGCCGGCGGCGACGCCGATTTCAAGGACGTCTGGCTGGGCCTCAAGGATCTCCCGGTCATCAATCATCTGCGTTTCGGGCACCAGAAGGAGCCGTTCAGCCTCGAGGAGCTGACCAGCAGCAAGTACATCACCTTCATGGAGCGGGCCCTGCCGAACCTGTTCGCGCCGGGCCGCAACACGGGTGTCGCGACGTTCAACACCGCATCCCATGGACGTCTGTGGTGGGGTGGGGGGGTGTTCACGGAGACCGACTCGTTCGGGAACAATACCGACCTGGACGGCGGGCCGAACATCACGGGACGGATCAGCGGATTACCGCTCTACAGGGGCGACGGGGCCGAGCTGCTGCATGTGGGGCTGTCCGTCACGGACAAGGGCATTCCCGGTGGCAGGATCGATCTCGCCGGACGGCCGGAGGCCCACCTGGCGTCGAAGTTCCTGTCCACAGGCGATATTCTCGCCGATTCGCTGAACGTCTACGATGCCGAGATCGCCTACGTTCGTGATCGATTCTCCGCGCAGGGGGAGTTCATGATCGCCGACCTGGATGCACCGGCAGGCGCCGATCCCTCGTTCTCCGGCGGCTACGCCTACGTGTCTTTCTTTTTGACCCATGACCGGAGAGCCTACAAGAAGAGCAGCGCGGCATTCGACCGGGTCAAGCCGGCCGAGAACTTCGGCAAGGGGGGCAAGGGCGCCTGGGAGATCGCCGTGCGGTACTCGATGGCCGATCTCAGCGACACCGGCGTCTTGGGCGGGGAACTGGACGATCTGACCTTCGGTGTGAACTGGTATCTGAACCCGAACACCCGCTTCATGCTCAACTACGTGATGGCGGACCTCGAGCGACGTGGCGACGGCATGGGCGGCATCATCGAGACCGATGACTTCGACGCCGTCATGGCCCGCTGGCAGATCGATTTCTGACGTGGCCTGCGTCGCGAGGCATGAGCGTCAGGGGCACCGGTCGGGTATTGCGGCCGGGGGGCTGGATGTGTGTCCCGCACGAGACGTGACGGCGTTGGGCGGGAGCGGATCCCATTGCCGCGCCGGCCGGACCAGGCCGCCGCGCGACGGATCCGCGCAGACGTGGAGCCCCCAACCCCTGGGTTATCCTTCTCGGCTGGGACGCCGCACGGAGACGAGCCGATGACCGTCCATCTGCACCGGGACCTGGACAGGCTGCGCAGGGAGATCCTGGCCATGGGAGCGCTGGTCGAGGAGGCCACCGACAAGGCGATCAGCGCCCTGGTGCGGCGCCTGCCGGACCTGGCCCAGGAAGTGATCGACCACGACGCCATCGTCGATCAGAAGGAAGTGGAGGTCGAGGAGGAGTGCCTCAAGCTGCTGGCCCTGCACCAGCCGGTGGCCGTGGATCTGCGCTTCATCATCACCTGCTTGAAGGTGAACAACGACCTGGAGAGAGTGGGCGACCTGGCGGTCAACATGGCCGAGCGGGCCGCATACCTGGCCCGCCATGCGCCGCTTCCCTTTCCCGGCGATCTCGAAGAGATGGCGCAGAAGGTGCGGGCCATGGTGAGGGACAGCCTGGATGCGCTGGTCCGGCACGACGCGCGTCTGGCCGAGAAGGTGCTGGCCGGCGATGACGAGGTGGACGACGCCAACCGTCGCCTCTTCAGGGTGTTTCAGGAGCGCATGTTCAAGGAGCCGAGCGAGGCGAAACGCGCCATCGCCGCCATCTCCTCGTCCCGTTACCTTGAACGGATTGCCGACCACGCCACCAACATCGCCGAGGACGTGATCTTCATGATCGAGGGAAAGATCATCCGGCATCGGGCCGAGCGCTTCGAGGAGTGATGCCGGCGGGCCGGGTTGATTGTTGCAGAGTTGTCCGTCTCTTCATCAATTCCTAACACAGGTTCGTTACGGTTTCTCCGTCTCCTGGTCCACCCGGGCCGGGGCCGTGACTCACGAGAGGAGGAATCGATGACAAGGTCGTGCACGCGCTCGATGATGATTCTGATGGTCGCCGTGCTCGCCGGCGCCCCGCTTCGTGCCCAGGTCGCCGTTGATGCCCGGATGCCCGCCTACACGCCGGTCCAGGGCGTGTCAGGCGCCATCAGCAGCGTGGGATCGGACACCATGAACAATCTCATGACCCTGTGGGGAGAGAAGTTCACCGCCGTCTACCCCAACGTCCACGTCGAGATCGAGGGCAAGGGATCGTCGACGGCACCGCCGGCGCTGATCGAGAGCGCCGCCAGCTTCGGGCCGATGAGCCGGACGATGAAGCAGGCCGAGATCGATGCGTTCCAGCAGCGCTTCGGCTACGAGCCGACCGCGGTGCGCGTGGCCATCGACATGCTGGCGGTCTATGTGCACAAGGACAATCCCATCGCCCGTCGTGGACTCAGCCTCACCGAGATCGATGCCATCTTCTCCGCCACGCGCAAGGGGGGGCACTCCGAGGCGATCACCACGTGGGGGCAGCTCGGCCTGGGCGGGACGTGGGCCGAGGCCCCGATCAGCCTCTACGGGCGAAACTCCGCCTCGGGCACCTATGGCTACTTCAAGGAGCACGCTCTCTTCTCCGGGGACTACAAGGACAGCGTGAAGGAGCAGCCGGGGAGCGCCTCGGTGGTGCAGGCGGTGGCCAGTGACCGCTTCGGGATCGGCTACTCCGGCATCGGCTACCGGACGGCTGACGTCGCGGTGGTTCCCCTCGTGGGTGAAGGGGGCGGCGAGCCGGTGGACGCCAGGCCGGATCGACTGTCAGATTATCCTCTGGCGCGGTTTCTGCAGTTCTACATCAACGACAGGCCTGGAAGTGATCTCGACCCGCTGCGGCGGGAGTTCATCCGTCTCGTGCTCAGCAAGGAGGGCCAGGAGGTGGTGATCAAGGACGGCTATCTGCCCGTCTCCGCCGCCATCGCGCGGCGCCAGCTCGCCGCCCTGGGAATCGACGTGGCCGGTTCCACCCAGATGGCCCGACGCCCCAGGTGACGCTCTCCGACGAGCCGCGGCCCGGCACGTCCGCCGGCCGTCGACCGGTCCGCCGGTCGGTGCGCATCGCCGACCGGGTGGCGCGCTGGGCGATCACCGGTGGAGGTGTCGGCACCATCCTGGCGGTGTCCGGCGTCCTGGTGTTCCTGGCCTGGGTCACGGTGCCCCTGTTCCTGCCGGCGCGGGCGATTCCGTCAGCTCGGTTCGAGGCGCGCTGGCGGGGCGGCGGCGGGGTCGTCCGGTTCGGCATGGACGAGTACCAGGTGCTCGGCTGGGCCATCCTGCCGGCGGGCGACGTCGTGTCGTTCCGTCTCGACACGGGCGCGGTGATCTCGCGCACACCACTTCTTGCCGGTCATATGCCGACCGCGGCCTCTCTCACCCTCGACGGGCGGACACTGGTGCTCGGTCTCGCCACCGGAGAGATCGAGATGGTCTCACCGCGCGTCGTGATGTCCTTTCCCGGGGAAGAAGCCGTGCCGGCCACCGCCCGCAGGCTTCTGCTCAGTGGCCCTGCCGGCACGGTGGTCGATGTGCCCGAGGGTGTGATCCAGCGCACGCCGCAGAATCAGATCCGCCTGCACCGCCTGCAGGTGGACCGGCTCTCCCCGGTGCCGGCGCAGGCGGGTCCGATCCAGTCCCTGGCCGTGGCCCGGCGCGCCGGCTCGACCTTCCTCGCCGCCGCCGTCACGATTGACGCGGAAACCCGTCTGCTTCTCTGGCGCGGCCGCAGGAAGGAGGACCTCCTCACCGGCCGGACCACGATGCGGTTCAGCGGCGCATCGCGGTTGCCGCTCGACGCCGGTGAGGCCGGCGCCCCGCCCTTTCTCCTGGTGACCGGGTCGGGAGCCGATGTCATCGCAGCCTGGACCGGCGGCACCTTTCTGCGTGTGCACCTGCCGCGAGATGGGGCACCGTTCATCGCGGAGCGAGGGCGACTCACCGCAGACGGGGTGAGACTGACAGCTCTGCGGCTGGTGCTGGGAGGGACGACCCTGGCGTGGGCGGGTGAAGACGGGTCGGTGCGCGCGGGGTTTCTCATTCCGCGCGAGGCCGGCGGCCGCCCGCCGGCGGAGGCGGTCTCGCGCCTGGCGCCGGCGGCGACCTCCCGGCTGGTGGTGGCGAAGAACCTCTCACCGGCGGGGACTTCACCGGTTCATGCGCTGGCGTCGTCGGCGCGCAGCCGCCTCCTGCTGGCCGGCCATGAAGACGGCACCCTGTCGCTGTTCGATGTCACCAGCGCCACGCTTCTGACCGGGGTCGACACCGGGTTCACCGCGCCGGTGGAGCAGGTCGCGTTCGCGCCCAAGGAGGACGGGGTCCTCGCCCTGGCGGACGGGAAGATCGGACACTGGCGCCTCGACCGTGGTCATCCCGAGGCCGGCCTGCGAGCCCTGTTTGCGCCGGTCTGGTACGAGGGTTATGCCGCGCCTCGATACATGTGGCAGTCGTCCAGTGGCGCCGACGATGCGGAGCCGAAGCTGAGCCTGGTGCCCCTGATCTTCGGGACACTCAAGGCGACGTTTTATTCCATGCTGTTCGGCGGTCCGCTGGCGCTGCTGGCGGCCTTGTTCACGAGTGAGTTTCTCGACCGCCGCGCGCGCGCGGCGGTGAAACCGACCATCGAGCTCATGGCCAGCCTCCCCAGTGTGGTGCTCGGCTTCCTCGCGGCCCTCGTGATCGCCCCGTTCGTGGAGACCCTCGTGCCGGCGGTGATCGCCGCTCTCCTGATCTTGCCGGTGGGACTGCTGCTCGGTGCCTATCTCTGGCAACTGCTGCCCGCGGCGAAGCGCCTGCGCCTGGGACGATACCGGTTCGCGATCCAGGCCGCGCTGGTGCCGGCGGCGATCACCCTGGCCGGTGTGTGTGGGCCGTGGGTCGAGCGGGCGCTGTTCGCCGGTGACTTCCGCGCCTGGCTGGCCTGGCAGCCGGGCCGTGCCGGCCAGACGGCGTACGCCTCGACGACCGGGGGATGGCTCCTGATCTGGCTGCCTCTCGCCGGATTGCTCGCGGTGGTGGCGCTGTCCCGGCTGGTCAATCCCTGGTTGCGACGCGCCAGCACCGGCTGGTCGTGGATCGGTCCCGCCCCGCTCGAGCTGCTCAAGTTCGTCGTCGCCGGCCTGTTCACGCTGCTCGTCGCCACAGGCGTCTCCGTGGCGTGCGATCGCGCCGGCCTCGACCCCCGCGGTGGATTCATCGGCACCTACGTGCAACGCAACGCGCTGGTGGTCGGCTTCGTCATGGGCTTCGCGATCGTCCCGATCATCTACACGATCGCGGAAGATGCCCTGTCCACGGTGCCGGACCATCTCCGCGCGGCGTCCCTCGGCGCCGGGGCCACCCGGTGGCAGACTGCGGTGCGCATCGTCATGCCGGCTGCCATGAGCGGCCTGTTCGCCGCCCTGATGATCGGGCTGGGCCGCGCCGTGGGCGAGACCATGGTGGTCCTGATGGCGGCGGGGAACACGCCGGTGATGCGATGGAACATCTTCGACGGGTTCCGGACGCTCTCGGCGAACATCGCCGTGGAATTGCCGGAGGCGGTGCGAGGCTCGACCCACTACCGCACGCTGTTTCTCGCCGCGCTCCTGCTGTTTCTCATGACCTTCGTGGTCAATACCATCGCCGAGCTGGTGCGGTTGCGGTTTCGCCGCCGGGCGGTCCAGCTATGACATCCGGCCGGCCCAGCTCCGCCGCCGGTCCGGCCGACGCGCCCCACCCTCGCCGCCGCCGGGCGTCATCGCTGTTCGCCGCCGGGGAACCGATGATCTGGTTGACCGGCGG
>JBHHZI010000039.1:0-23294 GCA_046757965.1 Acidobacteriota bacterium
ATCGAGGGCCCGGGTCGCCTCGTGGCGCAGGCGGTCGGGCAGGGGGGGGGCGGCGCTCACGACCCGGAAGCGAGACGACAGCGGAGCGACCCCGCGGCGGGGCGCGGCGGAGGCCGGGCCGGCACCGAAAAGAATCGCGCCACCAATCAGCGCGATGAGGTTCAAATACATGAATATAAAGGTCTTGTCTTTCTCCACCTGGGTCAAGATAGGTTCCGCCTCCGGATGAGTCAAGATGGCCCGGCGGCGCGGGGAAGCCGTCCGGCCAGGCCGATCCGGGGCGGTCAGCGAGCGGTTTTTGAGGTACATTCGGGGGTGCGAAGCCCAGGTCCGCCGGTCGGGAGGTCGTCATCCAGTCCAAGTGCGCATTGGTGCGTCGGGGTCGGGTCGTTCTGCCCGCCGGGCTCGCCGCGTGGACCATCTGTGCCGCCCTCACGGCGGCTCCGGCCGCCATCCCCGTGGCCCTGCCGCCGCAGGTGAATCCGTCACCGCCGGCCATGGCGGACGATGCCTTTGCCGAGGGGCTGGATCGGCTGCGCCGGCAAGACTCCGAAGGGGCCCTGCGGGCCCTGCGCGAGGCACGCCGACGTCATCCGGACGACCCTCAGGTGGCGTTCTTCCTGGCGCGGGCCCTGCACATCGACACGAAGCTGGGCGAGGCGGAGGCAGCCTACCGGGCGGCGCTGGCCCTGCAGCCGGGCCTCGGGGAGGCCTGGTTGCGTCTCTCGGAGATCTACGTCGAGCAGGGCCGTCTCGAGGACGCCCTCGAGGCGCTGGAGGGAATGGGCTGGGCGCGTGGCGGCGGCCCGCAACTGGACTATCAGAAAGGCTTCGTGCTCTCGAAGCTCGGTCGGTTCCGCGCCTCGGAACAGTTTCTGCGCCGCTCGCTGGCGGCGCGACCCGGTTCCCCGGACACGCTCTACGTGCTCGGGCTCAACGCCCAGCGGCAGGGCGACGACCAGGCGGCGGCCCGGGCGTATGCCGAGGTGCTGGCGCATGATCCGGACTACTCCGATGCCTGGTTCAATCTCGGCAATGCGCTGGCCCGCCTGGGGCGAGATGACGAGGCGCAGGCGGCACTGGAACGGTTCGCGTCGGTCAACGAGGCGCGCGAGCGGGAGAAAGCGATCCAGGCGCGGCTGCGGTCGCTGCAGAAGGGCGTGGAGATGGACCTCGAGGCCGGCCGTCTCGACGGGGCCGTCGCATCCCTGGACATGGCGGACCGCACCCGGCCGGGACTGGCCTGGGTGTCCCGTCTGCGCGGCGAACTGCTCCTGGCGCAGGGCCGCCGGGACGACGCGCTGGTGTCGCTGCGTCGCTCCGCGGCGCTCAACGCACCGGACGCGGCCGAACACCTGGCGCTGTCCCGCGCTTTCCATGCCGCCGGTGACGAGACCGCGGCGAGCCGCGAGGAGCAGCTTGCGCGCGATCTTCTCTCGGGCGGTGGAGGCGTTCGATGACCCGCCGCCGTCACCTGTCTCGATGTCTCCCGGTCCTGTTGGTGTTCGGCGGCTGGGCCGGTGTGGCCCCGGCCGCATCGATCCGGTTCGAGAACGTCACCCGGGAGGCGGGCGTGAAGTTCCTGCACGTCACCGGCGCCTCCGGCCAGAAGTTCATGCAGGAGACCATGGGTTCAGGCCTGGCACTCGTCGATGTCGACGGGGACGGGGATCTCGACCTCTACCTGGTCAATTCCGCGCCGCTCCCGGGGTTCGAGACCACGGGGCCGGCGCCGGCCAATGCCCTGTATCTCAACGACGGACACGCCCGGTTCGTGGCCGCTCCCCACGGCGGCGGAGCCGGCGACACCGGATACGGCATGGGGGTCGCGGTGGGAGACTACGACAACGATGGAGATGCGGATCTCTACGTTCTCAACCACGGCCCCAACCGCCTGTTTCGAAACGATGGTTCCGGATCGTTCACCGATGTCACCAGCGTCGCCGGCGTGGGAGATCCGGCCTGGTCCTCATCAGGCGTCTTCTTCGACGCCGACAACGATGGCGATCTCGATCTGTTCGTGGTGAATTACTGCGATGGCTCGGTGGACAACAATCAGTGGTGTGGCCGCAAGGGTGAGAAGTGGCGCGCCTACTGCACACCCCAGGTCTACGATGTGTCCCCGGACACGTACTACCGCAACGAGGGCGGGGGACGGTTCGTGAACGCGACGAAGGAAGCCGGCCTCGTGGATCGAACGGGCAAGGGACTGGGTGTCGTGCCTCTTGATTACGACGGCGACGGAGATATCGACCTGCACGTGGCCAATGACTCGACGCCGAACCAGTTGTGGCGCAATGACGGCCACGGAAGATTCCGGGACGTCGGGCTGCTGGCGGGCATCGCCTACAGCGAGGACGGGCGCTCCGAGGCCGGCATGGGAACCGATGCGGGAGACGCAGATGCGGACGGGCGATTCGACCTGCTGGTCACCAACCTCGACTACGAGACGAATTCTCTGCTGCGCAACACCGGCAAGACGTTCCTGCATGCGGCCTACCCGGCGGGGGTGGCGACGCCGAGCCTCGGCCTGGTGGGCTTCGGGATCAACTGGCTCGATCTGGACAATGACGGCGATCTGGACATTGCCGTGGTCAACGGGCACATCATCGACAACATCGCCCTCTACAACGACACCCTGTCCTACGCCCAGCCCAACCAGCTGTTCATCAACGACGGGAACCTTCACTTTCGCGAGGCCGGGCCACAGGCTGGCCTTGCGGAGCCCAACGTCGGACGGGGGTCGGCGGTGGGGGACCTCGATGCCGACGGACGTCTCGACCTGGTGGTGTCCCGGAACGGGGGCCCGGCGGCGGTCTTCCTGAACCGGTCACCCGGCACCGGCCACTGGCTCACCGTCCGGACGGTGGGCAGCGCCGACAATCGGGATGGCTACGGTGCCCGGTTGACCCTTGCCGCGGGTGGGCGGACCCAGGTCCGCGAGGTCCACGCGGCCCGTTCCTACCAGTCCTCGTCGGATCCGCAGGTGCATTTCGGCCTGGGGAACGCCACTGCGGTGACCCGGCTAACGGTGGTCTGGCCCGGCGGCCTTCGTGAGGTCTTCCCGGTGCCTGGCATCGACCGGACCCTGATGGTGACGCAGGGGCAAGGAGAGGACGCGGCGGCCGGCCCGCCGGCACCGGAGCCGGGCTCGTGAGCGGCGCCGGAAAAAAGCCCTTCGCCGGGGGGGGCCGACGAAGGGCGGGGCACCGATCGGTTCAGGGGGTAGAGACCGACCAGTGGTACTCTGTGGGTTCTTCCCTCAGGGGGGAAGCGATGAAACCCGTTTGCCGCGTCAGACTTCCATCGTGTGGATTCCCGTTGCGATGACGCTCCCTGTTTATATTTCGAGCCTGGAACCCGGGCAACACTCCCATACAGTTGTCCGCTGCATCTGCACAGCACGCCCTAAATCTGGAGCATGTCATGTTTGGACCACTTAAATGGAAACATTTGATTCTCTGCCGTCGCGCCGGCCTTTCGGTGCTCCTCGTCGCGACCCTGCTGCTGGCCGGTCCGGCGGTCGCTGCCGGGGGACCCGCGGTGTTTCCCTGGAGAGAGGGCCGCATCGAGTCATTCCGTTACAGCATCGAACGCGCCGGTCACAAGGTGGGCGAGATCGAACAGGTCCTGTACGGCGACAAGGATGTCCACGGGGGGCGGCGGTACCGGGCCGTCGTGGAACTGATCCGGCAGACCCAGGTAGGAGAGGACCGCTCGGTCATGGGCCGGTTCACCAGCGAGGTGTTCTTCGGACTGGATTCCATGGACTTCATCGAGCGGCTGGACAATTTCGCCCGGGGCGACACCGAGGGAAGGTCCCACACCGTGAGGACCCCGAGCGGCCTGAAGATCACATCGGAGTCGATGTCGTCGGCGATCGGCCGACCGCCCGTGGAGCAGACGATGCCGCTCGACGGGACCGAGCCGGTCGTCGACAAGCTGGCCTTGACCTACTTCATTCGCACCTTGCCGCACGAGAAGGGGTACGCGTTTCACATCAACACGGTGATTCCCCTGGAGAAGGTCGTGGACCGGCTGGCCGGGGAGGTCGGCCCGGAACAGGATCTGCTCTGGCACGGCTCCTCGATCCGGGTGCGGCGCATCGAGGTCGCCTCCGCCCGGGGGACCGGCAGCTATTTCGTGGCGGCCGACGCCCAGCACCGGCTGATCCGCTTCGTGTCACGCACGCAGGAGGTCTACGACCTTCTGCCGGCCGGTGAGGAGCCGGATGCCGGGTCGGATGGCTCCCGGTAGAGGCGACAGAGCCAGCCGGACCGGCTAGAATGCCGGCCTTCGCCGTCGCTTGCCGGCGAGTGGCGAACGCGCTGGAGAGTCACCTTCCTTGATCTGCGAACGTCGGCTGGACAACGGGCTGGTTCTGCTCACCGAATCGATGCCGGACCTGCGCTCGGCGACCGTGGGCGTGTGGCTCCGGCGCGGTTCCCGGCACGAGCCGGGGCCGATCAACGGCATCTCCCATTTCATCGAGCACCTGGTGTTCAAGGGGACCGAGCGGCGAACCGCCGCCGATATCGCCCGGGAGATCGATGCCGTGGGCGGCCAGATGGATGCCTTCACGAGCAAGGAATCGACCTGCTTCTACATCCGGGTTCTCGATCTCCATCTGCCGCTGGCCCTGGATATGCTCACCGATATCCTCCGTCACCCTCGGTTCGACGCGGACGCCATCGAGAAGGAGCGCAAGGTGATCTTCGAGGAGATTCGCATGGTCGAGGACTCACCGGAGGAGCTGCTGATCGACCTGCTCTACACGGCCCGCTGGGGAGACCATCCCCTGGGCCGGCCCATCCAGGGAACCTTCGACACGGTCGGCCCGATGGATCGCGATCTTCTCGGGAAGTTCTTCACCAGCACCTACACCCCGTCGAATCTGGTCCTGTCGGCTGCCGGGCATCTGGATCCGGAGGCGATCGCGGCCCATGTGGACGGCGTCTTCGCAGACCTGCCTGCCGGCTCGAGTGAGGAACCGATCGCTGCCCCGATCTCGCGGGCCGGGATCGTGAGCCGCCCGAAGAACGAGATGGAACAGTTGCATCTGTGTCTGGCGGTCGACGGCCTGCCGCAGACCGACGACGATCGGTACGCTCTCCTGGTGCTCAACAACCTGCTGGGTGGCACCATGTCGTCACGCCTCTTCCAGAAGGTCCGGGAGGAGCGTGGCCTGGCGTACTCGGTCTACTCGGGAGTGAATGCCCATGCGGACAGCGGCTTCCAGGTGATCTATGCAGCCACCAATCCGACGTCGGCGCGGGATGTGATGAAGGTGGTCGGTGAGGAACTCCAGCGCCTCAAGGAAGAGGCGGTGGCCGAGGCCGAGCTGGCCGACTCACGGGAGAATCTCAAGGGCAACCTGATGCTGAGCATGGAGTCGTCATCGAGCCGCATGTCGAATCTCGCCCGCAAGGAGATCGTCCACGGACGCCAGTTCACCATGGAGGAGATCCTGGCGGGCATCGATGCGGTGACCGTTGACGACATGCAGCGGCTGGCCCGGGCGACGTTCCGGGCCGAGGGCGCGACTCTCGCCGTGCTGGGACCGCTGGACGGTTTCGATCCGGATGAGAGCCTGCTGGACTTCTGATCGATGGACTCTCGCCAGCGCGATGAACGCCGGCTCATCGGGCGCCCCCGTGGATGAGCGTCCCGAGATGATCCGTGTGGAGGTGCGCCGGTTGCCGGGTCACGCGGACCTGCCGCTTCCTGCCTACGGGACCGCCGGTGCGGCCGGCGCCGATCTCTGCGCGGCAGTGGCCGGCGACGGTGTGACCCTGCGTCCCGGCGAGCGGTTGCTCGTGCCAACCGGTCTGCATCTGGAGATTCCTGCCGGCTACGAGGGCCAGGTGCGGCCCCGGAGCGGTCGCGCGATGCGCGAGGGGCTCACCCTGCTCAACAGTCCCGGAACCATCGACGCCGACTACCGGGGAGAGGTCAAGGTGCTGATGGTCAATCTCGGGCAGCAGCCGGTGGTCGTGCGGCGCGGGGACCGGATCGCGCAGCTCGTCATCGCCCCCGCGGTCCGTGCCCGGTTCCAGGTGAGGGAGGAACTGTCCTCCACCAGGCGGGGAACCGGCGGGTTCGGGCACACGGGCCGCTGAGCCGGCACTGCCGGACGAGGAGACATGGTGGCCGTCACGTTCTGCACACTGGGCAGCGGCAGTCGAGGCAACGCGACGCTGGTGCAGACGGGCCGGACGAACGTGCTCATCGACATCGGTTTTTCCGCCCGGGAGACCGCCCGCCGTCTGGCGACCGTCGGAGTGGCAGGCGACGCCATCGACGCGATCCTGCTGACTCACGAACATGGCGACCACGTCGCCGGGGCCGTGGTGGCCTCGCGCGGGTGGCGGGTTCCGATCGTCTGCCGGCCCGCCGTCGCCGGACGGTTGGGACTGGCATCGGCGAACATCTTCGGGGTGCAATCGATGCCGATGGAGCCGTTTGCCGTGGGGGATTTCACCGTGACGCCGTTTCCGGTTCCCCATGACGCCGTGGAGACGGTCGGTTTTGTGCTCGAGGCGCAGGGGATCCGGATCGGATATGCCACCGATCTCGGGCACGTCACGCCCGAGGTGAGCCGGCGATTGAAAGGGTGCCACCTCGTGGCCCTGGAGGCCAACCACGATGTCGAGTTGACGCGCGCGGGACCGTACCCGTGGTCGCTGAAGCAGCGCATCCTGGGGGAGCATGGCCACCTGTCCAATCACGCCTCCGCGCAGCTGCTCTCCGGGGTCGTGGGGCCCGAGACGTCGGCCGTCGTGCTCACGCACCTGTCGGCGACCAACAACGCGCCGCATCTCGCCCTGATGGAGGCGCGCGAGGCCCTCGAGGAGGGCGGCAACGGCGGCACCGCCCTGCAGGCGGCCGGGCAGATCGCGCCGGTGACCCCGATCGTGTTGTAGGTTATGGGCGGGAAGAGGACACCACCACCGTGCCGACGACGTGGATGAGTCATCCGGGGCCCGGCGCGTCAGGCGCCAGGCCCGGCCGCGCCAGGGGGGATTCGTGATCGATCGCTACAGCCGGCCGCAGATGGCCGGCCTGTTCACCGACGAGGCCCGCTTCCGGCGCTGGCTGGACGTGGAGATCGCAGTGTGTGAGGTGCTGGCGCGCCGGGGCCTCGTGCCGGCGGATGCTCTGGCGACGATCAAGGACCGGGCGGGCTTCGATGTGGATCGGATCGCCGCCATCGAGGCCACCACACACCACGATGTGATCGCCTTTCTGACGGCCGTCGGTGAGAAGGTCGGGCCGGCGGCGCGCTACATTCATTTCGGACTGACCTCGTCCGACGTGATCGATACGGCGCTGTCGTTGACCCTGTTCGAGGCGGCGGACCTGCTGCGCAAGGATCTCGAGATGCTGTCGGCCACCTTGCGGCGCCAGGCCCTGGCCCATCGCCGCACCGCCATGGTCGGGCGAACCCATGGCATTCATGCGCTGCCCACCACGCTGGGCCTCAAGTTCTTGCTCTGGTATAGCGACACGCGGCGATCCATCGAACATCTCGGCCGGGCAAGCGAGACGCTGCGTGTGGGCAAGGTTTCCGGAGCGGTGGGCACGTACGCGGCGCTGGACCCGGACGTGGAAGAGGAGGTCTGCCATCTCCTGGGGTTGCGTCCGGCGCCGGTGTCGACGCAGGTGCTCCAGCGAGATCGCCACGCAGCTTATGTCTCGGCTCTGGCCCTGATCGCGGCGAACCTGGAGAAGATCGCGACGGAGATCCGGGGTCTCCAGCGCACCGACATCCGGGAGGTGGAGGAGCCGTTTGCCAGTGGCCAGAAGGGCTCGTCGGTCATGCCTCACAAGCGCAATCCCGTGGCGTGCGAGAACGTGTCGGGTCTGGCGCGGGTGGTGCGCAGCAACGCCCTGGCGGCGCTGGAGAACATTGCCCTCTGGCACGAGCGAGATATCTCCCATTCGTCGGTGGAACGGGTGATTCTCCCGGATTCCTCGATCCTGGTCGACTACATGATTCATCGAATGAACGGCGTCCTCTCCGGCCTGCTGGTCTACCCGGAGCGCATGCGCGAGAACCTGGGACGGATGCGCGGGCTCGTCTTCTCGGCCGAGGTTCTCCTGGCGCTGGTCCGTGCCGGAGCGACGCGGGACGAGGCGTACGGCATCGTGCAGCGCAACGCCATGCGTGTGTGGGACGGCGACCACACCCTCAAGGACCTGCTGATGGCCGACGAGGCGGTGACCGCACGGGTGTCCATAGAGGAGATCGAGCAGGTGTTCGATCTCGATCACCAGCTGCGCAACGTGGACTCGATCTATGCGCGGGTCCTCGGCGATGAGCCGGAGGTGGCATGAAGGCACGCATCTACGTGACGCTTCGCTCGGGCGTTCTCGACCCGCAGGGCAAGACGGTCTGTCAGTCCCTGCAGGATCTGGGGTATGGCGAGGTCGAGGACGTGCGGATCGGTCGCTACCTCGAGGTGGATGTGGCCAGCCATCCGGAGAACCGCGCGCGTCTCGAGGAGATGTGCCGCCGGGTGCTGGCCAATCCGGTGATCGAGGACTTCGTCATCGACTGGGATGATTCCGGGAACGGGGAGCCGGCATGAAGGTCGCTGTCATCGTGTTCCCGGGCAGTAACTGTGACCATGACGTGCACCATGTGCTGAAGCGTGGGCTCGGCGTCGATGCCGCGCTGGTCTGGTACCGGGACACCGATCTGCGGGGCTATGATGCCGTCGTGCTGCCGGGTGGGTTCTCTTATGGGGACTACCTGCGGAGCGGTGCCATCGCATCCCTGGCGCCGGTCATGCGGGAGGTCTCGGCCCTGGCCGGCCGCGGGGCGCCGGTGCTGGGCATCTGCAACGGCTTCCAGATCCTGTGCGAGGCGGGCCTGCTGCCCGGCGCCCTGCAGAGAAACCGGGATCTACGGTTCGTCTGCCAGGACGTGACCGTGCGCGTCGAACAGACCGACACGCCGTTCACCGGCTGCTACACCGCCGGCGATACCATCCGGATGCCGGTGGCTCACTTCGACGGCCGCTATTTTGCCGACCCGGAGGTTCTCGACGGCTTGGAAGACGAGGCCCGGGTCATCTTCCGCTATGCGACCAATCCGAACGGAGCCGCGCGAGACATCGCCGGCATCGCGTCAGAGCGCCGCAACGTCGTGGGATTGATGCCCCACCCCGAGCGTGCCTGCAATTCCCTGCTCGGCAGCGCTGACGGCCGGCGGGTCTTCGAATCGCTTGCGGAGAGCTGTATCGGCGCCTGAAGGACCCGCCTCTTCCGGCGCCGGGATGCTCTGTCAGGAGCCCTTCCGCCGCCACGGCCGGGACTGAAGAATCGACCGGGGCGATCGAAGGGCGGGCTCGAGGCCCGGCTCGACGGTCTCGACGGGTTTACGGTCCGCAGGCGGCTGCGGGAGCTGATCGACGGCGAGCGTCGGGGCCGGGGGCAGCCCTGAGAGCAGGTCGGCGAACTGCAGTGGGGGCGGAAGATGGAAGCGCATCGATCGCCCGGTGCGCGGATGGGCGAAGGCCAGCCGGTCCGCATGGATGGCCGCGGCCGGCGCCGGGGGGCCGGGAAGCGGCACCACGGGCCAGCCCGCGGTTCCCAGGGCGGCCAGGGGATGGGCGCCGACCGGCGTGGGTGGCAGGATCTGGACCAGCGCGTGATCGCGGAAGCGTCCCAGGAGGCGGTACGTCCATCCCGGCGCGTCGGGCAGGGGTCCCGAGGGGCGCGGCACGATGCCGCGGACCAGGGCGGTGAAGTGGCGCAGGCCCCGGCCGCCATGGAACTGCCGGACGAGGCGGTGCAGGATTCCTGGCTGGCGCGCGCCGATGACCAGTCCGGAGATCTCGCGATCGAGGCCGAGCACGGCCCGCGGGCGTCCGGCCCGTCGTGCCGGCTCGGTCCGGCCCGGCGGCCCGGCGATCAGCGCGCGGGCCAGGGGGACACCCCCTGGCTTGAAGGCCACGAAGAAGCCCGGCTCGTCGTGGAGGAGGTAGGCTGCGCGGTCACCGGGCGGCGCCGACTCGATCTCGATCCGGTCGCCCGACTCGAGCGTGAGCGACGGGCCGGCGGGATGGCAACCATTGACACGCAGGCGGCGCGCATCGAACAGGTGCCGGATCTTCGCCCGGTTCATGTCGGGGAGCCGACGGGTGAGCAGCCGGTCGATACGCAGACCGGCCTCGTCCGGTTCGACCTGCAGGAGAGTATGGCGTCTGTCCACGGCGCCGAAGAGTATAGCCTCGGCCGATGTCAGGTGGGGTCGGGGCGTTTCGACCTGCGGCTGTCGAGGTGGACGAGGAGCTGCAGGCGATAGAGTTCCATGGCCACCCAGGCGTCTTCCGGCGAATAGATCGCCGCGGCCTCGAGGGCGTGAAAGGCCTGGTAGAGCCGGCCGCTGGATTCCGCGAGCCGGGCCAGGGCGAGCAGCTGTGGCACCGAGCGGGGGTCGCGCCGCCGGGCCGCCATCAATGTCTGGCGCATCTCCTCGACGCGGATCCCGCTCCGGGCCGCGAAGAACCCGGCTCGCGCGGCGGTGAGTGGGTCGAGTCCGAGGCGGTGCAGAGCGCTCTCCAGCGCATGCAGGGCGACGCCGGGATCACCGCGGCGATCGAGATCGGTGGCCAGATCAAAGGCGGCTCGACGCAGGGTGGCCGGGTCCCCCTGCTGGTCGAGGAAGCGGTCCACGTCCGCGGCCGTGGCGATGGAACGATTCTTCGGGTTCGCCCTGGCCATCGCCGCAGGCGGCGTGGCCTCTCCGGCCCGCTCTTCGAGCCGGGCTCGCAGGCGCGCGGCGCCGTCTCGGTCCCCCCAGCTCATCAGCTGATCCAGGCTGGCCCGCAGCGCCGCAGCGTCTGGAGCGGGCACCGGATGGCTGGACCCGTGTCGCCGTGCGATCACCTGGAGCTGTTCGGAGAGCCAACTGCGCTCGATCCGTTTCTCCCGTCGGGTGGCCTCCAGGCCACCGGGGCCGAGAAAGAGGATCGCCGGGACGGTCTTGACGCCCAGCGCCTCCGCGGCACGGCCACCGGCCTCGTCATGGAGGTCGATACGCATGCGGATGAACGGCCGGATCAGCGGCACGAATTGCGGATCCTCGGTGACGAGACGCTCGAGATCGTCGCAGGGCACGCAGCGGGGCTGTCGAACCAGCACGAGGATCGGCTGGCCGGTTTCCCGGGCTAGACGCTCGGCTGCCGCCAGGTCGGGGCCGGCCCATCCGGGATCGAGGGGGGTCTCGTCCGCGGCCACGGCGGTCGAGAAGACCGTCGGAACCAGGGCCGCAAGCACCAGGGATGTCCATCGCAAGCGACGCATGGCCGGAATATACGGGCGACAGGGGTGGCCGGCAACGCCGCGATGGCCGGCCCTTGTCCGGGTCACCGGTCGGTCGGGGCGCTGGTCTCGGCCTTCAGGTACGGGGTGCCTTCGCGGGCCGCCCGATCGCGGAAAGCGGAGAGGAGCCGCTTGAAGACCGGCCCCGGCTGTCCATCGCCCACCGGATGGCCGTCAAAGTCGACGACGGGAATGAGCTCGGCGCCGGTCCCGGTGAGGAACATCTCATCGGCCGTGGCGAGATCTTGGACCACCAGGCCCACCTCGAGGGCCGGGATGGCCATCTCCCGGGCCAGGTCGACAACCACCCGCCGGGTGATACCTCCCAGGAGACCGTAATGCGCCGCCGGCGTGCGCAATTCGCCATCCCGGACGATGAAGACGTTGTCCGCCGTGGCCTCGGCGACGTAGCCGGCCTCGTTGAGCATGATGCCCTCGTCGGCGCCGAGTCGATTCGCCTCGATCTTGCCGAAGATGTTGTTCAGGTAGTTCAGGCTCTTGATCTGGGCGGGCAGCGAGTCCGGGCGGTTGCGGCGAGTGGTCACCGTGACCACCCGGAGGCCGTCGCGGTACTTCTCGGGAGCGTAGAGCTGGATCCCGCCGGCAATGATGTAAATGCGCGGGCCCGCCGTGCACTTGCGGGGATCGATGCCGAGATCGCCGACGCCGCGGCTGACGATGAGACGGATGTAGAGGTCCGGCTCAGACGTGCGCTCGCACGTCTTCAGGACCAGATCTTTCATCTGTTCCGGGGAGATGGGGAGGGTCAGGTGGATGCCACGCGCCGAGTCGTACAGCCGTCGCAGGTGCTCGTCCAGACGGAACACCTTGCCCCCGTATGCCCGGATGCCCTCAAAAATCCCGTCACCGTAAAGAAACCCGTGATCGTAGAGGGAGACGGTGGCCTCGTCGCGCTGGTCGACGAATTCTCCGTCCAGGTAGATGCACAACCCCATGCCGGGAGTCTACCGGAGGGCCGAAGTCTCCGTCAAATGGACCGCCGCGCCGCGCGGCAACGCCCGCTCCGGTCAGGTCCAGACGATGTTGAAGAGGCAGAACGGAGAACCGGTGGCCGAGCAGCCGCCCTCGGTGACGTGGACCGCCCGGCCGCCGGACATCTCGACCACGGTCCGGTAGAATCCCCTGGCGACCAGGCAATTGGTGCGGGTGGAGCACGGCACGTAGGTGTTCCGGATCACCGCCCGCTGCGCGCCCATGAGCGTCACCTCCTGCTTGCCCTCGTCGTAGAAGCGGGAATGCAGGCTGGCAAGGCGCTGCAGGAGCGGGCCCGGACCGTCCTTCAGGAACGCCCGGTAGGTGCCGGAGAGCGCCCTGCGAGCGGAATCGGCACCCATCTCCTCGCAGATGGAGGGGTCGCCGTTACCGAAGAGAGCGACGATGGCCTCGTCGATCCGGTTGTACAGATCGAACGGGTACCACGACGTGGCCAGCACGCGCGGCCGCAGCGCGGCCGCATCGCCGGTTGCCATGGAGTCGAGCAATCGGTCGGTGGCGTCCGACCCGAAGCGGTCCCGGAGAAACGCCAGACGATTGAGGATGTTGCTGCCCTTGACGCTTGACATGATTCTCGAGGTGCAAGGTACAGATGTCGCCACCCGTGTGCAAGGCCGGACGGGTCGGCTAGAATCGTTCCGGAGGGCACGGATGTCCGCGGCGCGGATCGGGTGGCACGACTACTTCATGAACATCGCCCGGCAGGCGGCGACCCGGGCGACCTGCGACCGCAAGCATGTCGGCGCGGTGATCGTGCGGGACCGGACCATCCTCTCCACCGGATACAACGGCAGTATCCGCGGGATGCCTCACTGTGACGATGTCGGGCATCTCATGGAGAACGGGCACTGTGTGGCGACCCTTCACGCCGAGGCCAATGCCGTGCTCCAGGCGGCCAAGAACGGTGTGATGATCGACGGCGCGGAGGTCTACACGACGGCGTCGCCATGCTGGAACTGCTTCAAACTCCTCGCCAATGCCGGAATTCGCCGTATTTATTACGGCGAGTTCTACCGTGACGAGCGCAGTCTGGACGTGGCCGGTCGGATCGGGATGGAACTGGTGGATCTCACGCCCGCCGGAGGCGGTGTCGACAAGGAGGGGCAGGACGCATGAATCGACGGGTCTTTGCGATGGGCCTCGTTCTGGTCAGCCTGGTGGGCGGAGCACCGTCGCAGACCACTGCCCAGATGGCGAAGCCGCGCCCGGGTTCGACCCACGGTGTCCCGGTCGAGGTCGTGCGCACGCCGGCGGACGCCAGGATCCCGGCACCGGCCGACCTGGATGAGACGACGATGCCCCGGGAATTCGTCGAGTCGTTCCTGGTCGCCCTGGCGGCGCACGATCCCGGCCTGGTCTACGACACCTACCTCGATGTCACCTTCAGGCGGCAGGTGCCGCGAGAGTCGTTCGTCAAGCGCATGGGGCAACTCACGGACGTCGTCGGCGATCTGCAGAAGCTGGCGGTCATGTACCTGCGCCAGGACAACGGCGCCGGTCCCACCCCCGATCACGGCCGGGCGAAATACATCCTGATCTTCGATCACGATCCGAAGGTCGAGGTCAAGGTCGAGTTTCTCCGGGCGAACGACGGCGCCTGGCGCATCACGGATTACTCGCTCGATTCTCCGGCGCTGGCGCGTCTGTATGCTGAGCCGTCGAGAGCCGACGATGATGACGCCGCGAGGGCGCCGCAGCCGGAGGTGCCGCCCGCGCCGCGCCGGCGCTGACGGCATCGTTGCCGCGCGGCCGAGAGGCGCTCGATTCTCCGGTGCGTTCTCCGCGTTCAGTGCCGGAAGTGCCGGATCCCGGTGAAGATCATGGCCATGCCGGCCTCGTTCGCCGCCCCGACGACCTCCGCGTCGCGGATCGAGCCACCGGGCTGGATGATGGCCTTCACGCCGGCCTCCGCGGCCCGGTCGATCGAATCTCGAAAGGGGAAGAACGCGTCGGAGGCGAGCACCGCGCCCTGCAGCGATGCGCACGCCTTCTCCACTCCGAGCCGGGCGCTGTCGACGCGGCTCATCTGACCGGCCCCGATGCCGAGGGTGCGGCCGTCCACCGCGTAGACGATGGCGTTGCTGCGCACGTGGCGGACCACGCGCCAGGCAAAGTCGAGGGCCCGGCGCTCCTCGTCGTCCGGATGGCGGTCCGTGACCACGTGCCAGCCACCATCCCCCGGGTCACGGTCGATCTCCTGGAGCAGCCCCCCACCGGAGATCCGCCGGAACGCGAGGTCCCCGGGTGACCCGACCGCAGGCGGCGCACCGGCCGAGAGCAGGCGAAGATTCTTCTTCGCGGCCAGGATCTTGCGTGCCTCGGCCGAGATCTCCGGAGCGATGACCGCCTCGACGAACGTCGCCGCGATCTCGGTCGCCGTGGCGCCGTCGAGCACCCGGTTGACCGCCACGATACTCCCGAATGCCGACACCGGGTCGGTTTCCCGCGCCGCGATGTAGGCGGACGCCAGTTCCTCTCCGCAGGCCACGCCGCACGGGTTGTTGTGCTTGACGATCACCGCGGCCGGCCGCTGGAACTCACCGGACAGCGCCCAGGCGGAGTCCAGGTCCTGATAGTTGTTGTACGAGAGTTGCTTCCCTTGCAGAACATCGGCGGCCAGCAGTGTGCCGGCCGACGGAAGGGGGTCGCGGTAGAGAGCCGCCCGCTGGTGAGGGTTCTCCCCGTAGCGCAAGGTCGTGACGCGGGCGTAGTGCGGCGAGAAGATCGCCGGCAGGAGCGCATCCTCGGCCGGACGCAGGTACGAGGCCACGGTGGCATCATAGGCCGCACAGTGAGCAAAGGCGTCGGCCGCCAGGCGCCGTCGCGTGGCCGGCGTCGTCTCTCCGTGGCGCTTCATCTCGTCGATGACGGCGGTGTATTCGTCCGGATTGACGATCACGGTGACGGCGGCATGATTCTTCGCGGCGGCGCGCACCATCGACGGGCCGCCGATGTCGATCATCTCCACGATCTCGGCATCGCCGGCGCCTGGAGCGGACACGGTGTCGGCGAACGGATAGAGATTCACGGCGACCAGATCGATCGGTCTCATGTCATGCGCCTGCGCGGTGGCCCGGTGGTCGGCATCGTCCCGGCGGAACAGGATGGCCCCGTGCACCAGCGGATGAAGCGTCTTCACGCGTCCATCCAGGATCTCGGGAAAGCCGGTGATCTCACTCACCGGTGTGACCGCCACGCCGGCGGCCGACAGGTGGCGTGCGGTGCCCCCGGTGCTGATGATCTCGAAGCCCAGCTCGCGAAGCTGGCGGCAGAGGTCGACCACTCCCTCCTTGTGGTAGACGCTGACCAGGGCGCGTCGGCCGCTGTCGTTCATGGTGAATCGTCCTCCAGATGAAAAGGCAGTCCGGTCAGGTCGCCGTGGGCCTGCCGCCATGCGTGCAGCCAGACGCGAGCCGTGTCGGTGATGCTGCGGGAATACGTCAGTGAGGCCACGCCGAACGGCACGGATCGATCGTCCAGCGCCCCCGGATCCTCACCGGTATCATAGCGCCGGAAGCCACCGAGCAGATCATCCAGATAGGAACGGGACTGATCGGCCAGATGCATGCCGTACGCGGAGACCTCTCCGGCAGCCAGCAAGGGGTCGCCGTATCCCTCGAAGACGACCCGGAACCGGCTGCGCTCGTCGCGCAGATAATCGGCGAAGCGCGGCGCAATCTGTGCCGCGGCGGGCTCGTCCGGCGCGCCCCGGAACGGGTTGCTGAGATCGGCGACGAGATGGCCGGCTCGTCCCATCTCCCGGACCACCTCCGCCATCGGTCGCCGGGCGTCGAGCAGGGCGGTGATGCGGGCGACGCTGTCGGCAAGCGCCAGTGCGGTGCCGTCCTGCTGGAGAGGGCGCTGCACGTGCGCGGCGTGATGCCGTGCGGCGCGCCGCGCGCCATCCAGGAGCGCCCGGCGGTGGCGCTCGACCTGGCGGGCGAGAGCCGCCGGCATGAGGCGTCTGGCGTGCTCCAGCATGTCGGCCTGCAGCCTCGCCGGCCAGCCGCAGGGGACCTCGGCGATGGAGACCACCGGAGGTGCGGCCGCGGGTCCGGTCCCCGGGGCGGCGGCGAGGAGAACCGGCACCCAGAACAGCGCCGACAGGGGATGGTTCACCGGAGGGGGGGGTGGGAACCGGGCGATGCCGCCGACTCCGGCGCGCGGCGGGCGTCCGCCTGCGCCTCCAGGCGCCGGGCCGCCCGCCCGGTGTACATCTTCAGGCTCCCGAGGATGTGCCTTCCCGGCTCCCCATTCGGCAGGGCGTTTCCGGGAGACAGGCTGGCGGTGCCGTCGGGCGGCCACGGATTGCTGTCGTCGTCGGCCGACGGGAGGGCGCCTGCCGGGCGGAGGGGAGAGGAGTCTGACCCGGAATGCTGCGCTCCGGTGCCGACGGTTTCCAGTGGCAGGGAGGAGGAGCCGGTCTCCTCGAGATACTTCAGGAGGCGGATGACCGTCTCGTGGCGGTTGTTGACGATCTGCGGATTGGCGCCCGGGTCGAGCAGGTCGGGGTCGAGGGTCACCGCCGTCTTGTACGAGGCGAGCGCCTGGTCGTACGATCCCTGGCGTTCCCTGACGACACCCAGGTTGTAGTGGGCCAGTGCCGCCCGCGGTTCGATGTCGATGGCGGCCTGGAAGGCCGTGGCGGCGGCGTCGAGGCGCCCCCGCTTGTTCTCGATGGTGCCGATGTTGGTCCAGGCGGAATAGAGCGACGGATCGAGCCGGATCGCCTCCCGAAAGGCGTCGAGAGCCAGGTCATCCCATCCCTGCAGTCCGTAGAGCGTGCCCAGGTCATTGTGCAGCGCGGCATCTTGCGGCGAGGCCGCCACTCGCGCACGCATCGCGAGGATATCGGGATGCAGCGCCAGGACCGCGTCACTGAGCGCCGGCCCGGCCTTCTTCGCCTTGCGGGCGTGGGTCGGCGAGGCCAGGGTGATACAGGCCATGATCGCCAGGAGGACGGTGCATCGAGACACGGAGTGAGGCATCAGGAACCCGATCCTAGTTTCAGGATCGGACGGTTGTCAACGATGACCACGCGGCAGGTCAGGTCGGCGTGGCCGGTCCGCTGGGCGTAGCGGAGGGTGCGATCGCGCATCCGTTCATAGAAGACCCGATACGGCAGCGAGGGCACCTCGCGGCCGGTCTCCTGGACCGCGGTGAGGTAGGACGAGTAGAGGTTCTTCCAGGTGGCGTCATCAGGTGTGCTCTTGCCGGCGTGTACCGTGGCGCGCGTCAACTCGCGCTCGGTGCGGGGCGCCGAGGTGAGCCCCGTTCCGGTGGCGCGGGCCCGCGCCTTCGCGGCCGGCCCCCGCCCTTCCTCGACCCCCTTCACGTTGCGATTCCACATCTCGGTCAGAACCTGGAAGTTCGACACGATCGTGTTGAACCGGAAGTGGTCCGAGGTCCGGCGGGAGGCCACGGCCCCTGCCGCGGTCTGTCTCCGGATGATGCCGGCGAGGGTCGACTGGAGTTCCACCGGCGGGCGGTCCAGAGCGCCGATGAAGTACCGGTTGTAACTGGCCTTGAGCGCACGCAGGCCCTGTTCGAGTCGTTCCAGATCTTCCTCGAACCTCGGTATGTTCTCGGCTGTGGCGGAAGAGGGCCGCATGATCGCAGGTCAGAATCTACGGTCCGGAGGGGTGGATTTCAAAGCCCGCGGGCGGCTGCCCGCGACCGGCCCGCGACCGGCCCGGTGATGGACGGCCGGGCCGAGCACGTGGTTGAATCGCCGTGATGACGACCTTCCGGGAGATACTGCGCCGGTTACCGGCGGTGGACAGGGTTCTGGCAGAGCCGGCCGGGCAGGTGGCGATCGGCCGATTCGGGCACGAGATGGTCCGGGACGGGGTTCGGCGCCGTCTCGCCCTGCTGCGCCAGGAGATCCTGGCCGGGCGCGTCGCCGCCGGCGACGTGCCGGGGCGCGCGGCCGGTCTGCTGGCCGAGGTGGCGACGGACCTGGCGGCTCGCGTGCGCGACCCGTATCGCGCCGTCGTCAACGCCTCCGGCATTCTGGTGCACACCAATCTCGGCCGCGCGCCGCTGGCGGTGGCCGCGCGGGAGGCCGCCTGGCGTGGCGCCTCGCGCGCCCTGGCCCTCGAGTTCGATCTGGAGAGCGGTCAGAGGGGGTCGCGCATGGAGCCGGTGCGCCGGGTGCTGGCGGAGCTGTTCCCGGGCACCACCGGGCTGGCGGTGAACAACAACGCGGGGGCGGTGCTCCTGGCGCTGAACAGCCTCGCCCGCGACCGGGAGGTGATTCTCAGCCGGGGTGAACTGGTGGAGATCGGGGGCTCGTTTCGCGTGCCGGACATCCTGGCAAGCAGCGGGGCGCGTCTCGTGGAGGTCGGCACGACCAACCGGACCCGGGCCGCGGACTATCGCGCCGCGCTGGGTGAGGCGACCGCCGTCATCCTGCGCGTCCACCCGTCGAACTTCCGGCAGGTCGGCTTCACCGAGGCGCCGACGGTGGACGAACTGGTGGCCCTCGGCCGGGAGGCCGGGGTGCCGGTCATCGTGGACCAGGGGAGCGGCAACCTGCACGATCTCGGGCCGTTCGGTGTCGTCGATGAGCCGAGGGTCGGTGAGCTGCTGCGCCGGGGCGTCGATATCGTCACCTTCAGCGGGGACAAGCTGCTCGGGGGGCCGCAGGCCGGTCTCCTCGTGGGCCGGGAGGATCTGATCGAACGGCTGGCGAGGAATCCGCTTGCCCGGGCGCTCCGGCCCGACAAGCTCATTCTCGCGGCGCTGGTGGAGACCCTCTGGATACACCGGCAGGGCCGGGCCTTCACGGAGATCCCGGTCCTGGCCCGTCTGGCCGCGCCGCTGGCCGCCGTCGAATCCCGGGCGGCCGCCCTGCGCGAGGCGCTGCGGGCGGGTGGCGTGGCGGCGGAGCGGGTCGCGATCGTTGCCGGAACCTCGAAGACGGGCGGCGGCTCGTCACCGGCCGGGGAGATTCCGACCGCTCTGGTGGCGCTGGCGCCGCCTGGAGGCGCCTCTCGCCTGGCCGCGTCGCTGCGTCAGGGCGAGGCGGCGCTCCTCGTCCGCGTGGCCGGGGACCGCGTGCTGGTGGACCTGCGCACCGTTGATCCCGAGGAAGACGGCCTCGTCCGGGAGGTCCTTCTTGCCCGGCTCCGCGACGCCGGCTGACCGGGGCCGGGTTCACACGTTGAAGCGGAAGTTGATCACATCGCCGTCGGCCACGGGATAGTCCTTGCCCTCGAGTCGCAGCAGCCCTTTCTCGCGCGCCGCCGCGAGGCTGCCGGCTTCCAGGAGCGCCGGGCAGGGCACCACCTCGGCGCGGATGAAGCCTCTCTCGATGTCGGTGTGGATCACCGCCGCGGCGCTGCGGGCCGGGGTGTCCTCCGGAACGGACCAGGCGCGACATTCGTCGGCGCCCACCGTGAAGAAGGAGATCAGCCCGAGCAGGGCATAGGAGGCGTGAATCACGCGCGGCCGGCACGGGTCCGGGATGCCCAGGTCGTCCTGAAAGATGGCGGCGTCGGCTGCCGGCAGCTCGGCAATCTCCTGCTCGATGCGGGCCGACAGCGGCAGGAGGGCGGTGTGGGGCCGGCTGCGATGGCGCCCCAGATCGAAGTGCGTCTCGAAGTCGGCAACATGGCCGACGTCGTCCTCCCCGAGATTCACCACGTGCAGGATCGGCTTGGCGCTCAAGAAGGCGAAACCGCGCAGCAGGCGCTGCTCCTCGGCGCCGAGGGAGAGGGATCGGATCGGCGTCTCCTCCTCCAGCCCGGCCAGCAACTGCGTGAGCAGCGCCAGTTCCTGCTTCTCCTCGGGGCGGTGCGTCTTGGCGATCGACGCCTTCAGCTTCTCGATGCGACGCTCCGCGATGGCATGATCGGCCAGGATCAACTCCATCTCCATGGTGTCGATGTCCCTCGCAGGGTCGATGGCCCCCTCGGGGTGCGGCAGATCCTCGTCGCGGAAGGCGCGGACGACATGCATGAGCGCGTCGGCGTTGCGCGCCTCGGCGGCGACACCCCCGGTGTCTGCCGTGTCCTTCCGGATGCCGACGAGGTCGACGTAGTCCACCGTCGCCGGTGTGGTCTTCTTCGGAGAGAACAGGGCCGACAGGGCGGTCAGGCGGTCGTCGATCACCCGACTGACGCCGACGTGGGTCTCGGCCCGGCCCGGCGTTCCGAATCGCGACGTGGAGACCCCGGCCTCGGTGAGGAGGTTGAACAGGGTCGTCTTGCCCACCGTGGGGAAACCGACAATGGCTATCTTCATGCAGACCTCAACAAATGAATTTATCCGGCCGCCGGCACGCCGACAACGCGCAGGCATGATTGACCGCTGCCAGGGACCGGCGTATAGAAAGTGAACACGCCGCCCGCAGAGTTGCGTCGGAGTAGGGGCTGTCCGCCATGGCCTCGGCGGACGCCGCCTTCGAGTGGCACGGCCTGCGGAATGCCGGAGGCCGGTGGCGAGACTGTATCTCCGGGAGGATGTGATGAAGACTGCACGATTGTTGATCGCCCTTGCGCTCCTGGTTCCCGCTCTGTCGGTGGCCCAGGAAAAGTACACCAATGCGGACCTGGCGCGTCTGACGCCCCAGAAAGACGCCTATACCAACGCCGATCTGTCCCGGCTGGCCCCGTTGCCGCAGCAGGCCGCTCCGGCGGCCGCGGCGACGCCGGTGCGGCTCGTGCCACCCAGCCCGGCCGAGCGCGCTCGCGCCGACCGGCAGGCGGCCCGGCAGGTGGCTCACGACCAGATCCTGGCGGAGATCGGCTACTGGGAGGACATCATCGCCACGGCTCATCGCCCCATGACCAGCGACCCGAACGAGTATCCGCACGTCGGGGGCGACACGTCGCAGGCACGCTCGCGGCTGGTGCTCTTGCGGCGACTTCTGTACATGCAGGACGTCGGCGGGCGCTGATTCGCGCGATTCGTCTCGACGATCATTCACCGGAGTTCTCGAGAGGGGCGGCCGGCCGGATCTCGCGGCAGGCGATACGGCACCGAGGGGGACGCACCCGCCGGAATCTCTCCTCCTGGATCGTTTTGCTACAGTACCAAGCTGTGGCGATCCAGGAGGAGGGGTTCGTGTCTCGTGATTGACGGCGTCGTGATCCGGGATCTCGAGGTTCATCCCGACGAGCGCGGCTGGCTGATGGAGATCCTGCGCCGGGACGATCCGTGCTTCCGGGGCTTTGGCCAGGTGTATGCCACCGCGGTCTGGCCGGGTGTCATCAAGGGCTGGCACTATCACCGGCGGCAATGGGACCATTTCGCCGTGGTGAGCGGCACCGTCAAGCTCGTCCTGTTCGACCGGCGTGAGGACTCGGCCACCCGGGGCCAGGTGATGGAGATGTATCCCGGCGTGCATCACCCGGTCCTGGTGGCCATCCCGCCCGAGGTCGCCCATGGTTTCAAGGGAGTGGGCACGTCGGAGGCCATCGTGATCAACGTGCCGGATCAGCCGTACGATCCCGCCGATCCCGACGAGTACCGGATCGATCCCACCGGGGAGCAGATCCCGTACGACTGGTCGCGCAAGGACGGATGAGTCGTGCGCGTCCTGGTCACCGGCGGGGCCGGGTTCATCGGTTCCAACTTCATCCGCATGCTGCTGGACCACGAACCGGGTGTCGAGGTCACGAACCTGGACAAGCTGACCTACGCCGGCTGGGAGCACACCATCGAGGACCTGGCGGCGCGCCCGGGGTACCGGTTCGTGCGGGGAGATGTCACGGACCGCCGGGCCGTGGAGCGGGTGCTTGCGCGGGGCGTCGATGCGGTGGTGCACTTCGCCGCGGAGTCGCATGTCGATCGAAGTATCCACGGCCCGGACCCGTTCGTCACCACCAATGTCGGGGGAACCCACTGTGTCATCGAGTCCGCGCGCCATGCGGGCGTCGCGCGTTTCATCCAGATCTCCTCGGATGAGGTGTACGGGTCGATCCCCGCCGGGGCGAAGGCCGGTCCGCTCTCGGCGCTGCGGCCGGGCAATCCGTATGCGGCGAGCAAGGCCGGCGCGGACCTCCTGGCTCTGGCGGCCTTCCAGACCCATGGCTTCCCGGTCATCATCACGCGCTGCTCGAACAACTACGGGCCGTGGCAGCATCCGGAGAAGTTCATCCCACGGATGACCCTGTCGGCGATGGCAGGCGACGAGCTGCCCGTGTACGGAGACGGGGCGCAGGAGCGCAACTGGATCCATGTCGAGGACCACTGCCGCGCGCTCCTGGCGGTGCTGGCCCGGGGCATTCCCGGCAGGGTGTACACCATCGCGGGAGACGACAGTCGACCGAACCTCGAGATGGCGCGCTTCATCATCGACATCGCGGGCAACGGGGCGGCCCGCATCCGTCATGTCGCCGATCGCCCGGGACACGACCGTCGCTATGCCCTCGACGACGCGGCCACGCGGCGCGAGCTGGCCTGGCGTCCGCAGGTGGCCCTGGACACCGGCCTGCAGGCAACGGTCGAGTGGTACCGGGCTCGCCCGGCGTGGTGGCGGCCGATCGCGGGATCGTCCCCCAAGGTCGGCCAGGCCGGTTGAGACGCATTTGTCATTGCTCCGCTCCCCGGATCCCCGTAGACGAAGACCACGTGGAGATCCGGCCGGTATCCCTCCAGGGGCCGCCGGCCGGCTCTTCCGGGGGCGAAGAGGGAGAATGATGACGGAAGCTGACCGACGCCGAGCGTCACGAGACCTGCAGCGCTACCTGGTTCGTTTCGACGACGCGGGCGAGATGCGGCTGGCGTTCAGCAATGATGTGTCGCCTGACGGCCTGTTCCTGCGGACGCGGTTTCCGCCGCCGCCCGGCACCGATCTCCGGCTCATGGTGCGCACGGCCCATGGCGTGAGGGAACACGCCGGCGTCGTCGTGTGGACGCGCATGAATTTCTGCCAGCCGGACGATCCCGCCCAGGGCTCGGGCGCCGGCATCCGGTTCGCCGCGCACAGGCCCGCGGACCGG
>JBHHZI010000040.1:0-23197 GCA_046757965.1 Acidobacteriota bacterium
CCTCGTGGAGAAGAACCGTTCCGTGACCCGTACCCGGGCCTGCACCGGTGCGTCTCCGACTGTGTCCCGGATGGTGAGCACGGCGAGATCGCCCTGCCGCCTGGTCGCGATGGTGATCCGGTGTCCGGGTTCCTGTCCTGGTGTCCGTGCCCGGGCAGTGGCCTCCGCAGCATTGAGGATCATGTTCAGGATGACCTGGCGGAGATCGGACGCCACTCCCGGCACCGCGGGAAGCTCCGCATCCAGATCGGTCTCGAGCGTTGCCGTCCTCGACCACACCGGCCGCGAGACCTCGGTGACACACTTCACCTCATCGTTGAGATCGAGTGAGGATCGGTGCGTTCGCGCACGGAAGAAGGTCTTCATCGATCTCATCCGGTCCGTGGCCGCATCGAGCTGCTGCAGACACTTCTCCAGGTCCGCGTGCGCCCGGCTCAACGTCGCAGGACGGATCCCAGCGCCACCGGTCAGCGTCACGCCTGTGGAGGACCCACTTCCCATCCCCGGTCCCTTCAGAGCGGTGACAGCGGCGCGTAGCTGGATGCCGACCGTTCGCAGGAGAGGATGAACCTCGCCGGCCACACCGGCCGCCATCACACACATCGTCTCCATGTTCCGCGTGTGCTCGATCTGCCGCTCCAGACGGCCACGCTCGGACACGTCGACGATCGAGCAGGCGAACAGTTCACGGTCGAGAAGCTTCATCCGGCTGATCGCCAGCTCGATGGGAAATTCGGCACCGCCGGCACGACGGCCACGCAGGCCCCGGTCGGCGGTGGTGATCCGGGTCTGCCCCGATCCCCGGTGATCATGAAGCAGGGCGGGAACACGACCTTCCGCTCCGGCGATGAGCCGGTCGAACGGCTCGCCGATCATGTCTCGCTCCTGCAGGCCGAAGATCGTGCCTGCTGCGGCGTTGAACGTCTCGATCCGTCCGTCGCCATCGATGATGACCAGGGCATTGGACATTGCGCCCAGCATCACCTGGTAGCGCATGGCCGCATCGAAGGTCCTGTCGGACGCCTCGGCCAGACGCCGATCCAGAAAGGTCCCGACGAGGGTCAGCGAGCTGATCATCAGGACCACCGCGGCGATGAAGCCCGACATCAGCGCCGGAGACATCATCGCGACCGGCGGGCGGGTGTGGGTGACAGGGTAGAAGCGCGCTGCGGCCATGGCGGTGTAGTGCATTCCTGACACGGCGCCACCGAGTATGGTTGCGCCGACAAGTCGCTGCCCCAGATTGCCGTAACCCGACCGGCGAAGCGCGAGCCGCACATGGAGGGCCGCGGTGGCCAGAAGATGCGCAACAACGATGGAGAGCACGAAGAGAGGGAATCGATAGCGAAGCACGGCGTCCAGACGCATGGCCTCCATGCCGATGAAGTGCATGGCGCCGATCCCGGCGGCAAGCATCAGCGCGCCGGCCTGCACTCGCCGCCAGTCCATCTCCGGCCGGCTCATGACATGCAGTGCCGCACCACTGGCCAGGATCGCAGGTGCCACGGACAGCAGCGTCAGGTCGACGCGGTAGGACATGGACACGGGCAGGACAAACGACAGCATGGCGGTGAAGTGCATGGCCCAGACGCCGCTGCCCATGACGGCAGCGCCGACGATGAGCCACACCGCCGCACCCGGCCGATGGCGGCGCCGGGGCATCACGACTCGATCCACGACCGCGAGCGCCGAGACGCCCGCGAGGACCGCGACGAGGACGGAGAGCGCCACGAGGCGGAGATCGTAGGTCCCGGTGAGAGAAGGACCGAGACGGGATTCGGTACCGATGAAACGCCAGAACTCCATGCCAGATCTTTCCGTGTCGACCACCGCGATCGGTGGCGGCCGGAGCACGCATGCCGACCGGAATCGATCGGATCCGCTGCGCTCGCGGCCACGAAGACGAGGTCGAGACTCCCGGGTCCTTTCCCGGAATATGGGGTGGCGGCCGGTCGGACGCCAGCCCGGCTCAGACCTGCAGGTCGAGCCGGCCGTGCAGCCGGTTCACAGGTCCTTCCAGGGGTCCGGATGCCGTCCCGCGCCGGCGGCTCGCCGGCGACCCGCCGCTGGGCCGGGGCCGGGGCGACCGCCCCCCCGGCTCGGCGCCGCGCTCGCCCGGGCCGGAGCCGCTGCCGGCCGGTGTCTGTGCATGGGATGACGTCCCGGTGTCCGTGGACGTGGCGCCCCCTCCGGAGTGCGGATTCGGCGAGGCGGACGAGACATCCACATGCATCCCATCCAGCCGCAGGCCGCGTGCCGCGAGGGCATGGGACAGCAGCGCCCGGTCGCCGCGGAGCGAGGCTTGCGCGGCATCATCGGCGGCGATCACACGGATCCGCACCGCATGTCCCCTCCGGATCACGGTGATACGCAGGCGGCCGAACGGCGACTCATCGAGCTTCAATGTCAGACGGGTCCCAGGTCGCGCGGTACTCGCGGCGTCGACCACGCCGCGCCAGACCGACGGCACAGGAGGCGCGGCCCCTGAACGCGATGGCGTGGGCGCGGTGGAACCAGGCAGCTCGTTCACACTCGCGACGGGACGTTCCGGCCCGGTCTCGACACCGCGGGACGGTGTCCGCGCCCGTGACGACCCGGCGCGGCCCGGAGCGGCATCCCGGACAGCCCGTGACCCGTGACGGTCTCGCGCCTGTTGGGCCCCGGGCCGGTGCCGGGAACGGGCGGGGTGCCGCGGCACACGGTGCGTGACGGCCGGGCTGCCTGCCGCCCCGTCCCGGTGCCCCGACTGTCCGGATGTTCCGGTTACACCCGCCTGCCATGCCTGCGCCGCAGCGGACGGGACAGCGGCCCTGGTTCCGCCGGTCGGCTGCTGCGCGCCCGGGCGTGTCCCGGGCACCTCACGCACCGGCGTGTCTTCCTCCGGCGGGTGGGAGAGATGGTCACCGGCTACCGCCTGCTGCCCGACCCGGGCGGCGCGCGACATGGGGGCGCTGGAACCGGACCCGGTGCTTTCCGGCCCGACGCGTGTCGGATCGCCGGAAGGACCGCGAACAGCTCCCGGCCGGTCGCCGGAGGCGCGCCGGGGCGCACCGGCGCGGGTGGGAGGAACCGGGGCCGGCAACGCCGGGATCTGCCCTGCGTCTGCCGCCCGCGGCGCCGGTCCGACGCGCGCCGCCAGCGCCGCAGGCTCCGGCCCGAGGGGCGAGCCGCCGGACGCCGTCGCGGTTCGAGCCACGACAGGAGAGCTGCGCACATCGGCCCGGGCAGTCGAGATGCCCGGAGAAGATCGTCGCGCGGCCCGCAGAGACAGCGTGCGCTGATTCGAGGCGCGGATCGCCGGCAGTACACCGCGGCGCGCGGGCACGGACAATTTTCCCTCCTCGGGCGCGCGCTGCCCGGCGACGGCCGGGTGGCGCACGGAAGGCTGGCCGACAGATTTCTCCGGCCGCGCGCGCGAGACCTGTCCGGCCACGGTCTGTTCGTGGCTCACGGAGCCGTGCATCGCCGCGTCTGGAACCACCACCGGCCGGAGAGATGGTCGGGTCGCGCCGCGACCGGACCGGGATGCGACAGGCACCGTGTCCGCCGACCCGGCAGGATCGATGGGCCGGACCGGAGTCTGATCCCCGGCATGAAGGGACCTCGACATCCTGTCACCCGGCACACCGAGGCGCGTCTCCGGACGAGCGGTCCGTTGCACCGCCGGCGGCGAGGTCGACAGGGAGCGACCGTGTCTCTCGCCGGTCGGAAAGACCACCGGACCGGGGGCAGCAGACCGGGACGGCACGGGGTCGCGCGAGAACCCACGGGACGATCCGGTGCCGGCCGCCCCCCCGGCAAGCGCGACTTCGGAGGGCACAGCGCCGACGGAGACCGCCGCCGCGTCATGAATGACGGTCAGCGCGCGAGACCGGAAAGGCAACCTGCCTCGACTCACCAGGGAGGAGGTGCCCGTCTTCTCGCCGGACCTGGCGAGCAGCAATGCACTCCACACACGACCTGAGCGGAACAGGCCGGTGGCCGTGTGCGATCGAACCTTTCCGGTGCGTGCCGCCCGACTGGACGATGGCGCCGCCAGAGACCGCCGGGCAAAGGCGGAGAGAGGCTGACCCTCGCCCGACGGCCCGGTCGTGCCGGCAGTCGCCCGATGCTCTTTCCGGCCGGGGGCCCGAGCGGCACGCGCCAGCGCCGCGAGCAGCCGGACGAAGACACCCGACCGCGCGGTGCGGACACCAGGTCGATGGGCCGGCACGCGCCCCGGGGCGGTCCCGCCGGAGGATGGCGGGACAGGAGAGGAGAAGATCGGCATGGCGCGCCGATCCTGCAGGGGCCGTGCCACGGCCGACGGGAGCCTCGAACGCCCCATCGACCACGGCCCGGACGTCATGCCGCCGTCGACCGGACCATCGAGCGGTCAGGTCTTCCCGGCAGGAATGGCTAGCCGCCGGCAGATTTTTCCCCATGCGAGCGCAGGTAGATGTCATGACTGATCGCGGCGGCGGTCTCCGGAGCCACCGAGGCCAGCGCATCCATGAGGGCTCCCGCCTGGCGTGAGTTGATCGCCAGGATGATGTCGATCGCCGCGGTCGAATCGCGACTGTAGAGCGGGATCATGGCGGAGGCCGACGTGTCCGGTTCCATGCCCTGGAAGGCAGCGACCAGCCGCCGGAACGGATCCTCCGCGTCGGAAGCCGGCTCCGGCGTCGTGGCACCACCGGCCGCCAGCGCGGCCTCGCGCGCCGCGATGTCGGCTTCTCGAGCGTCGAGATTCTTCTCGCGCTCGGCGAGCGCTGCCTGCCGGGCGTCGAGATCTTCCGCCAGCCCCTCGACCTCGTCGAGCAAGACCGTCAGGTCCGCCGATGACGCGCGCGAGCTCTCTCCGGGAATCACACCCGGTGATTCCTCCCCGGCCGCAGCTCCACCCTCCTGGGCGCGGGCCACGAAGCCGAAGGTGACCAGCCCGGCGTTGATCGCGAAGGCCAGCGCCAGCAGCCAGCTCACCTCCCTCAACCCTCCGCTCCACCATCTCTTCCATCCGCGCCGTGCCATCACAATGCCTCCCCGTCCTCGACTCGCTGCCACAGACGCGGCGAGCTGAGACGGTGCAACTCGTCATCGGTCTTCTGCTGTTGAACCTGGAGGGCCATCCGGGCCGCCCGTGAGAGTCGATCGTGTAACCGTTCGAACGCATCCCGCCGCCGCATCATGTTGACGAGATCGGCCCGACGTTGCCGGGTCAGGGCCACCGCCTCGACATGGTCGTGTCTCGTTGATTCGAGGTGCGCGGCCGCCCGGGCCAGCGCCGCCTCGCGGGCGGTCCAGACCGGGACCGGCCATGCGCCCTCGCTCCGCCCGGCCCGATCCAGGCCTTCCCGGGCACGTGTGTGGGCGCCTGCGCGCGCCTGTTCGTCGGCGACAGCAACAGCCAGATCATGGCGCGCTTTCTCGACATGGGCGCGTCGAATGCGCACGAGCCGGGCCATCCGTGCAACGCGCTTCACGCGCCACTCCCGGCGAGCTCGGGCGGCGCGGTCGAGGTTGCGTCCACCGCGGCACGGGTCGCCGCCGCGGCAGCCAGACCGGCCACGGTCTCGTCCCATGTCGACGGATCGTTCACCGGCTGGATGAGAAACGCTTCCAGCGGCTCACGGGCCGCGACCGCCGCATCGATCCGCGCCGAACTGCCGGCACTGTATGCGCCGACGGCGATCAGATCCTCCGCGTCGCGCCAGGTCGCCAGCAACCGACGGGCCTCCTTGGCGACACGACGATGGTCAGGCTCCGTCACCCGGTCCATCAGCCGGCTCACGGAGCCAAGCACGTCGACAGCCGGGTAGTGCCCGCGCGACGCCATCTCGCGGGACAGGACCACATGTCCGTCCAGCAGCGAGCGCGCGGCATCGGCGACCGGATCGTTGAGATCGTCCCCTTCCACGAGAACCGTGTAGAAGGCAGTGATGCTGCCCGTGGCGGCATTGCCCGCCCGTTCCACCAGGCGGGGCAGCAAGGAGAAGACGGACGGCGTGTACCCCTTCGCCGACGGAGGTTCGCCGGCGGCCAGGCCGATCTCCCTCTGGGCCATCGCCACGCGAGTCAGCGAGTCCATCATCAGAAGGACATGGGCACCGCGGTCTCGGAAGAATTCAGCCGTGGCCGTCGCCGCCTGGGCGGCCCGTATCCGGCGCAGGGCCGGTTCATCCGACGTCGAGACGAACACCACGCTGTGCTTGCGTCCCGCGTCTCCCAGATCGTTGTCGATGAACTCGCGCACCTCGCGGCCCCGCTCACCGACCAGGGCAATGACATTCACGTCCGCGGAGGCGTGGCGCGCCATCATGCCGAGGAGAGAACTCTTCCCGACGCCGGAGCCGGCAAAGATCCCGAGACGCTGCCCCACGCCACACGCCACCAGGCCGTCGATGCTTCGCACACCCGTGACGAACTTCTGATCGATGGGACGCCTCGACATCGGATCGGGGGGCACGGCATGGAGCGGGACGTCCTTCTCGAACCGGGGCACGGGACGTCGGTCGAGCGCACGGCCGGTCGCGTCAAGCACCCGACCCAGCATGGACGCGCCGACCTTCAGGGCAGGACGCCGCCCGAGCGCCACCAGCCGATCTCCGGGCCGGATCCCGGCCGGGTTGTTCAAGGTGGTTGCCTTCACCCGGTTGCCCGAGAATCCCACCACCTCGCCGGGACAGATCTGCCCCCCACCCGACAGCAGCTGCACCTCCTCGCCCACCGCCACGGGGGGCCCGATCGACTCGACCGCCAGACCGAGCACGCGCTCGACCCGTCCCGACAGCGTCACCAGCCGCGCTCCCTCCACCTGCTGGAGACGGTCGGCGAGGTCGATGCGTGCGAGGCTCATCGCCTCACCCCGGCATTCGGCATCATGACGAGCACCACTGTCCTTCACTCCGACTCCCCGGGGGGAGCCACACCCAGGTCGCGAGCCAGAGCCGCGAGCTGGGCATCGATCCGGGCGTCGGCCTCGATATCCCCATCCGAGAGATGCGCTCCTCCCGGCTCGATGGATGCGTCGGGAACCACATGGACCTGGCCGGGTGTCTTGAGGTCCGGTGCGATCATCCACATGGCGTCGGCATCGTCCGGGTGAACCTTCACGGTGACCGATGCCCCGGGCGGGAACGACTCGACAGCTTCGCGGACGGTCCGTTCGACGACCGGGTCGCCGTCCGCCACGGCGCGCCGCAGGAGGCGGGCCGCGATGGCGAGAGCCAGCCGGATCAGTTCCTTCTCGTGACGGCGGACCCGGTCGACGGCCAGCACGTTGAGTTCCTCCAGCGTGTCGCAAAGGCGCTTGCGGACGGCCGCGACCTGGCGGGAGCCGTCTCGCTGTCCCTCTTCCACGCCGCGCGCATACCCTTCCGCACGACCGGCTTCCTCGGGCGTGACGCCGGCGCCATCCGAGATGGTCGCCGATACCACAAGCGGCGAGATCCTCTCCTCGGCCCCGGGCGCACGCAGGATGCGCGTTTCTCTCTGGCCGCTCATGTCAGATCCCCTCCCGGTCGTCGGTGTGGATCTCGATGGTGCCTTCCTCCTCGAGCCGCGCCACGATCTGCATCAGTTCCCTCTGCGCCTCGTCGATCTCCTTGACGCGTACCGAGCCCATGTACTCCATCTCCTCCTGCATCATCTTCTGGGCTCGTTCGGACATGGCGCCATAGATATGCTCGGTGATCGCATCATCAGCTCCCTTCAGCGCCACCGCGAGCTGCTTCTGATCCACCTGCTTGAGGATCTCCTGCAGTCCGCGCAGATCGAGCTTGAGAAGCAACTCGAACGTGAACAGCTTCTCGCGCACCTCCTCCGCCAGTTCTGCATCTTCCTTCTGCAGCGCGACGATCAATCCACGCGCAGCGCTTCGATCGATGAGGTTGAGGATCTCTCCCAGGCGCTCGACACCCTCGGTCGCGTCGATCTCCTCCACGGGGTCCTCCTGCGCCAGCCGCTCGCCGAGCACCTCGGTGACCTGTTCAACCACCCGGGGATCTACCGCACGCAATCGCCCGATCCGGGCCGCCACATCCGCCATGCGCTCGGCCGGCATCACCGAGAGCACCGCGGCGGACTGTTCCGGGCGCAACCGGGAGAGGAGAAGCGCCACCACCTGTGGAGACTCCTCCTCCAGGAGGCGGGCCAGGGCATCGGCGGAGAGCTCGCCCAGCGGCCCGCCAAGCCCTTCGGTGTCATCCGTTCGCTTCGTGGGGAGAGCCTCCCGGCGCTTGACGATGCGGTTCACCAGCGATTCGGGCATCACTCGCCTGAGGATGCGCTCCGCCCGTTCCGGGCCGCCTTCCTCGGGCGCACCGTGCATCACACGCTGATGGTATTCCGCCAGCACGCGGGCTCCGACGGCATCGTCCACCGACCCGAGCCGGGCAATGGCCGCGCCGACCTGCTGGACCTCTGTCTCGCTGCAATGGCTCAGGACCTTTCCCGCGACGTCCTCGCCCAGCAGGACGAGCAACATCGCCGCACGATCCACGCCCGAATATGCCGGACTCGCTTCAACCACGGTCACTCCTTCTCGGCGATCATGGCGCCAAGCACCCGCGCCGCGCCTTCCGGCTCGTTCGCGGTCAGATCGATCAGGCGCCGGCGCATCGACTCGACATCATGCGGCACCAGGGCGGTGGCTCCCCCCCCGGCCCCTGCCGGGATGAGAGCGGCACGCACGGCGCGCTGGGCCGGGCGAATCACGAACATCAGGATGATGAGGGCGACGATGACCAGCGCGGCATAGCGGGTCACCTCGATCCAGAATCGCCGGCCCGGACCCGGAGCGGAGGTCGGCAGAGCCTCCGGCGGGCCGGTATCGAACGGCACGTTCTCCACGGTCAGCACGTCGCCACGCTCCTCGTTGTACCCGACCGCCGCCTTGACGAGGGCGGTGATCTGGCGCATCTCCTCCTCCGTGCGCCTCCCCGCACCCTCGCCCGCCGCCCCATCCGCGGCAGCGGCAGACGATGGATTGTCGACGACCACGGCGACGGCAAGTCGCTTGATCGCGCCCACCGGCTCCGTGATGTTGCGCACGGTCCGGTTGACCTCGTAGTTGACGGTCTTCTTGCTGCTCTCGTCGAGCGACCCGGCGCCTGTGCGGGGGGCTGACCCCGGCGGCAGGTTGGATGCCACGCCGGGCGCTCCGCCCGGGCGCGCACCCTGACGCTTCTCCTTGGTCTTCTGCTCCGACCGGACCACCGACCCCTCGGGATCGAAGATCTCCTCCGTGCGCTGCACGCGAGTGAAGTCCAGGGTGACATCCGCACGGGCCCGGACCCGGCCGGCACCGACGATGGGCTCGAGAATGCCGATCATCTTGGCCATGAGCTGGTGCTCGGTCTCGGCCTTGAGGCCGAGCTGGCTCGCCGTCAGGGCCGGCATGCTGCCGTCGCCCTCCCCGTCGGAGAGGACCCGGCCGGCCGTATCGACGATGCTCACCTTCTGTGGGGTCATGCCGTCCACGGCCGACGACACCAGGTGGGAGATGGCCGCCACCTCCTCCGCGCCGAGGCCCCGGCCACCGCGCAGTTCCACCACCACGGAGGCCTTGGCCGTGCGTTTCTCGTCGGCAAAGAGCGACTCCGACGGGACCGCCACGTGCACGCGGGCCCGGGCGACGTCATCGAGCCGTTCGATGGTGCGCTCGAGTTCGCGCTCGAGGGCGCGGCGGTAGTTGACGTTCTGCACGAAATCGGACATGCCGAACGTGGAGTTGTCGAACATCTCGAAACCGGCCCCTCCCCCGCGCGGGAGACCGGCCCCCGACAGGGTCAGCCGAGCTTCGTCCACACGTGAGACCGGCACCTCGATGGCCCTCCCTCCCGGCGATAGCCGGTAGGGAATGTTCTCCTCACGCAGGCGGGCGGCGATATCGGTTGCATCGCCGGGATCGAGGTCCGCGTAGACGATCTCGTAGTGCTCGTGACCGGCAATGCTCACGACACCCCAGATGAGGCCCATGGTGGTCAGGGCCGCCAGCACGATGCCGACCTTCTGGCCGACGGTGAGCCGCGCCACGATGTCCCGGATCTGCTGCCAGGCAGCCATCAGACACTCATCCTCATGATCTCACGATAGGCATCGAGGAGGCGGTTGCGCACCTGCATCATGGTGCGGAACGACAGATCCGCCCGCTCCACGGCGATCATCACCTCGTGCAGCTCGACCTCCTCGCCGGAGGCAAATTTCTGCACGAGACCTGCGGCCTGCTTCTGCCCGTCACTGACGTCGGCCACCGCGCTGGACAGCAGGTCGGCAAAGCCTCCCGCTGACGTCCCGGTAGGTCGCGGGGCGATCTCACCGGTTACCGGCGGGAGAATGCTCGCGGGATCGATCTTCATCATGGTCTCCCCATCACCGCAGCAGGTCGAGGGTCTGCCGGAACAGTGTGCGCACCGACCGGATCACCGTCAGGTTGGCCTGATAGGAGCGCACCGAGGACATGAGGTCCGCCATCTCGGCGGACAGATTGATGTTGGGATACGACACGTAACCTCTCGCGTCTGCATCCGGGTGGCCGGGCTGATAGCGCAGCACCGGCGGCGCGTCGTCGAGCTCGACGGAGCTGACGTGAACGCCCGTGAGCTTGCGGGACAGGGCCTCGGAGAAACGGTCGGGGTCGCCGCCGGCAGCGGTGAACGTGACGATGCGGCGCCGGAACGGACCGCCGTCGGCGGTGCGGGTCGTCTCCGCGTTGGCCAGATTCGCCGACACGACCTGCATGCGGATGCGCTGGGCGGTGAGGCCCGACGCGCCGATGTCCATGATCCTGAAGAGACTCATCTATCCTTGCCTCCCGCCGCCGATCGCATACCGCAGCAGGGCGAACTCCCGCTGCAGAAGCGTGATGGCGGCCGCATACCGTCCGCTGGCATCGGCCAGGTGCAGCATCTCCCGGTCGATCGACACGTTGTTGCCGTCGTTGCGAACGGGCAACCCGGTCACCTCGTGCAGGGCGGCGGCGACCGGGGACGTCTCGCCTGCGAGGTGCGCCCCGTCGGTGCGTTGCACGGCACCGGCGTCCGACTGCAGGGCGGCGGCAAGGGCGCGACGGAAGTCGAGTTCCTGCGCCCGGTAACCGGGCGTGTCCACGTTGGCGATGTTCGCGGCAGCCGCCGCGTGTTGTTTGACGGTGACGTCCAGCAGCGCGCGCAGATAGCGCGGGCCAACGTCATCAAACAGGGCACTCATCATGTCTCCTCTGCCGCGCAGTGGGAGCGACTCCGCCTGACCGGGGCGAGTTCGCGTACTCACGCAGCTTGTTTCTCAGTGTCCGCACGCTGATGCCGAGAACAGCGGCGGTCCGGGTGCGATTGCCGCCCATCGCCTCCAGGGTCTTCTCGATGAGGAGCCGTTCGGCGTCGTCGATGGTCGTGCCGACCGACAGGGTGGCGGTCGGGCCGGAAGCGACGGGCCCCGTCCCCCGGTGGGTGGCGCAGAGCGTGAGGTCATCGAAATCGCTCGCGGTCAAGGTCCGGCGACCGCCGAGCACGGCAGCCCGCTGGAGAGCATTCTCCAGTTCGCGGACATTGCCGGGCCACGGGTGCGATTTCAGGCGGCGGACAGCCGCGGCATCGAGACCGGCGGCTCCATGCTGATGGGCGAAGTGGTGGGCCAGCAGGCCGATGTCCTCCCGCCGATCCCGCAGTGGCGGGATTCTCAGCGGCAGGACATTGAGGCGATAGAAGAGATCTTCCCGGAAGCGGCCGGCACCCACTTCTGCAGCCAGGTCCCTGTGGGTGGCCGCGATCACGCGCACGTCGACCGGCACGGGCCGTTCGGCTCCGACCGGGAACACGACCCGCTCCTGCAGGACGCGGAGCAGCTTCACCTGCAGTTCCGCGGGCATCTCTCCGACCTCATCCAGGAGCAGAGACCCTCCGGCGGCGATCTCGAACCACCCCTTCCGATCTCGCTCGGCTCCGGTGAACGCGCCGCGCACGTGGCCGAAGAGCTCCGATTCCAGGAGCTGCCCCGGCAGTGCCGCCACGTTCACGGCGACGAACGACCGGTCGTGCCGGGGGCTCTTGCCATGGATGTAGCGGGCCAGCAGTTCCTTCCCGGTGCCCGATTCCGCCTCGATCAGGACCGTGGCATCCACGGATGCCGCCCGGGCGGCGGTGGCCAGCAGTTGCCGCATGGCCGGGTCACGGGTCTGGATGGTCGCCGGCTGCGGGGCCGTGAGGGTACCGGCCGGCGTCGGCAGGTCCGCCGTCACGGCCGCCGGGACGTTTCTCGAGAGGACCTGTCGCGCGCGTCGTGCAAGTGCCGCGTCCAGAGACTGACGCAGAGCTTCCGGCGGAAACGGTTTGAGCAGATAGTCGTCGGCCCCGTCGCGCACGAGCTGAACCGCCTGGGAAACGGTACCGAACGCGCTGACGACGATCACGGCCGTGCTGGCCGCCACGTCTCGCGCCCGCGCGAGAAACCCGGATCCGTCGAGGCGCGGCATGCGAACATCGGTGATCACCGCATCGAACTCGGCCCGGCCCAGACGCGCCAGACCGTCGGCGCCGTCCACGGCCTCGTCCACCACATGGCCCGCCTTTTCCAGCACGCGCCGCATGGCCAGCCGCATCTGCGGTTCATCATCGATCACCAGAACCTTCTTGGTCACGCGTCCTCCTCGCAAGGGGCGGTCGCCGGCGGAAAAGTGAGAAGAAAGCGGCTGCCCCGGCCCGGTCGGCTGCGCACGGAGATCTGACCACCGTGGTGCTCCACGAGCCGGTGCACCACGGCCAGTCCCAGTCCGGTCCCGTCGGACCGGCCGGTGTAGAACGGATCGAAGATCTTCTCCATCTCGTCGGGCCGCATGCCGCATCCGGTGTCGGTGACCGACAGGGCGACCACACCATGCGGGGCGAACACACGCACTCTGACCCGTCCGCCCGGCTCGCTGGCATCGATGGCGTTCTGGACCAGGTTGAGAATCACCTGCTGGAGGAGTTCGGGATCGGCACGGATGTCGGGTGCCGGGCGGGTCGAGACCGCCACGTCCACCCGGCGGGCCCTCGCAGGCGCCGCCACCAGACGCACCGCCTCCACCGCGACGGCACCGAGCCCGGTTTGCCGGCATGACGCGGGAAACGACCGTGCAAACGAGAGCATGTTGCCGACCACGGCGGCGATGGACCGCGTCCCGACCTGGATCATCTGGACCATCTCGAGGCGGGCGGGTTCGTCGGCCACCTCGTCGGCCAGCAGGCCCGCAAACAGCTCGACGCTCCCGAGCGGGTTCCGCACCTCGTGCGCCACCTCCGTCGCCATCCGTCCCATGGCCTCCAGGCGGCCGGCGCGCGCCTGTATCCGGGCAAGTTGAAGTTGAGCACTGACGTCATCGATCAGAACGAGCAGGTCGTTACCGGTGCGCGATACCAGCACCTCGATCTGCTGCTCTCGCCCGCGCGGGCCGGCCAGGGACACGGACTCCCGACGACCGTGGTTGCCCGCCGCCGCGACCGCCGCCAGGCGCGCCACGGCTGCACCGAGAGCGCCTGGCAGGTGCCCCCGTCGTCGGGTCGCCGCCGGATGGTGCGCGCGGACGCGGCGTAGAAGGCGGCGCGCCACGCGATTGGCGAATCGAACCTCACCGTCCGCGGTCAGCATCACGACGCCACACGACAGGTTGGCCAGCAGGTCCTTCAGCGTTTCCCGCGTGCGGCGGCTGCGATCCAGTTCTGCGGACAGGCGCCGATTCGCCCGGTGCAGGTCGGCGTCGAGCTTTTGCACCTTCCCGGTCAGGTCACGGTACGCCGCTTCCACGGCCACGGAGTGCCGGCTGAAATCGTCAAACGCACGGGACAGGTCGCCGGGTGCCGGCGCGAGAGTTTCACGATTCATCGTGCGTCGCTCCCTCGCCGGAGACCCCATCCACCTCTTCCCCGGTGGTCGTCGTCCTCGTCTCGGCATCACGAGTTCCCGTCTCCGGCTCGACCGTCCGGCCGAGCAGGCCGGCGACCTGCCGGCGCAGAGCGGGCTCGCAACTCCTGACGTCGCGATCTGCCAGCAGCGATCGGGCCACGTCGGGGAGATCAGCCTCCTTCCGGGATGCCAGCGCCAGCTCGATGGCAGCGCACTGTCCGGCGACCGGCGACAGGAGAACCAGCAGCGCCTCCCGCCGCTGGCCGAGAGCCAGGAGCAGTTTCCCTCTCTCCAGCGCGGCCGCCTGCCGGTCCGGCACGTTGCGGGCCACGGCGAGCGCCTGGCCGGCGATGCGAGCGGCCTCCTCCAGGAGCCCGAGCTTCGAGAACGCCCGGCTGCTGGTCATCAGGCTTGCCGGTGTCAAGGTGGACGTCTGCCAGGTTCTCTCGGCAACCCGGTAGAGCAAGGCCGCGGATGCCGGCTCGTCGCGACTCATGAAGATGTCGATGTAGTGGGACAGCATGAGATGGAACCGGCGGGAGGCCAGCGCCGCCACGGCGCGATCGTCGCCCTCCATGTAGTGAGCGAGAATGCCGAACGCACGCAGCGGCTGATGATCGGAGAGCCAGGCGTCGATGAGGAGATCGAGAGCCCGCGCTGCGACCTCCACGTCGCTCGACTGCACCGCCTGCCGGTACAGTTCCCGGGCCTGCGCGGGGCCATCGGCACCCTCGTTCTTCACGAGCGATGCGAGCAACAACCGCGCCTGATCTCCTTCGACCGCCCAGCCGGACTCGAGGATCAGATTGTTCAGGATCTCCCGGGCGTGGGCCCAGTCTCCGGCACGCGCCGTGAGACGGGCCCGGCGGAGCTGAGTCTTCGCGTTCTCCGGTGAATCCGGGTAGAGGACGATCGACTGGCGCATGAAGTGAAGGGCGTCCTTCAACTGTCCGTGCGCCTCGGCCAGAGAACTTCTCACCATCAGCACATCGCGCCGCAAGCTGAACGGCGAGCGCGGGTCGGAGGTCAGCGCCGTGATCTCCTCGGTCGCTCCGTCCAGATCTCCTGCCGCCAGCCGGGCGCGCGCGAGCCGCACGCGCACACCGGTGGCGATGTCCGGGGCGGGATCGGTGTTCAGGAAGGTGCGATAGGCGCGCTCCGCATCATCCGCGTTGCCGTGTACCCGGGACAGATCGCCGATGGCCAGCCAGATCTCCGGGCCGCCGGTCCAGGCCGCCGGACCCGATGTCGGATCGAGCCGGCTCAGGGCGGACTCGTCGCCGCGACAGGCGGCCTGATAGAAGAGCAACCAGAGTTCCTCGCCGGCGGCGAGACGTTTTCTGGCGCGCCGCGCCTCACCCTCGAGTTCGGCGGCGGCATCGTCCGTCCCGGGACGGCAGGGTGTGTCGGTCGCCGCCAGGGACGCGATGGCCGCAGTGGCGGCGCGGCGGCGCAGGGGGGACGTGCCCGCGTGGTTCATCGCATCCAGATGAATCGCCGCCGCCTCGCTCCACTGACCGTGACGTTCACGGTCCGCGGCCTTCTCGGCGAGGTCCGGCCCGACGGCCGGAGCATGCCCGAGAGCACTGGCAAGCATGAGCATCGATGTGATGGCGCGTCGGCGCACGGACCCTCCTTGTCGGCAGCAGCCTGCTGCAAGCCACGTGCCGGTCACGAGCGGAGGGCCTCTCACCGAAGGAAAGTGCTTGTTTGCTGGATGTTACCGGGAATCAGGCGCCGAGGGAGAGACTCGATCCCGGAGGCGACGGCCGGAGGGCGTCAAGATCTCGACGGCACGACGCGGCGATCTTGCCGCCGGAGCATGCCGAGATCAGAGGGGACGACCTCCCGGATAGACCTGATACTTTGGTAAAAACACTTACGTAAATCATCTCATTTCAAACCAGAGACTTTACGGATGCCCGACGGCCGTACCGACTTACATTTTTCTTCGGATGAAGCGAGGGGCCGGGTCGGTGCAGAACGTCCCGGCCGCCAGAACTCGACTCATGTGGAGACCGACTGCCCGTGTCCCAGGCCGGAGAAGACCTCGTTCCATCTGCCGGGCGGCTCGAGAGTGCCAGTCCGGCCATGCAGGAACTCCTCCGGGCCCTGAGGCGTGTCGCCCCGGTCGACACCAGCGTCCTCATCTATGGAGAAAGCGGGGCGGGCAAGGAAGTCGCCGCCCGACTGCTGCACGATGCGCACCCCAGGCGGCGCTCGGGACCGTGGGTGACGGTGCATTGCGGCGCCCTCTCCGCCGGCCTCATCGAGAGTGAACTGTTCGGCCACGTGAAGGGGGCGTTCACGGGAGCCGACCGCGATCACGCCGGCTGCTTCGAGAGGGCCAGCGGAGGCACCCTGTTTCTCGACGAGATCGGCACCATGTCCATCGAGCATCAGGTCCGCCTCCTGCGCGTCCTGCAGGATCGCAGCGTCACCCGGGTCGGTGGGAGTCGTGCGCTGCCGGTCGATGTCCGTGTGGTTGCCGCCACCAACGAGGACCTGAGGTCGCGGGTGGATGACGGCACTTTCCGTCGCGATCTGTACTTCAGGCTGGCGGTGTTTCCGTTGCATCTTCCTCCCCTGCGCGACCGCCGGGAGGACATCGACTCGCTGGCGAGTCACTTCCTGTCCAGCGTCTGTCGCCGGCTGTCGCTGCCTTCGCTGCGCCTCGACTCATCGACGCGCGCGACGCTGCGTGCCCACGCCTGGCCCGGCAACGTGCGGGAGTTACAGAACGTCATGGAATACGCGGCCCTCATGGCCTCGGACACCGGCGTCGTGATGCCCCTCCATCTCCCGCCGGACCTCCACGCGGCCGGTGCAACGATCCACGAGACCGGCTCCGGTTTCCTGCCCGACACAGGACTGGATCTGCGCGAGGCGGTCACCCATCTCGAGCGATCCTTGATTCTCGAGAGCCTCAGGAGAAGTGACGGCAACAAGGCGCGCGCCGCGGAGCTACTCGGCCTGAAGCGCACGACCCTGGTGGAGAAGCTCAAGCGGTTTGGCTGACGCTCCCCGGGACACGCCGCCGCCGGACCGTGTACCCGGCACGAGGCAGGCGGTCGTGGCCCCGGCGGGCTCCACGACCGGAGCGCGTCACCCCGGCACGAGGCCGGTAAGGTCATTGAACCGACGACGAGCTCCCGGTCCTGTTCGCGCAGCACGTCGCCGCGGAGGACGCCGGTGCGCCCGCCGCCGGGACAACCGGAGTCAGATCGATTCCCAGACCTCGGCCAGGCCGGTGAGGTGATTCCGGACCTCTTCCAGCAACCCGCTGTCGCGGGAGATGTTGGCACGCAACAGGCGCATCTGGAGATAGACATAGACCTGGTCGAGATTGCGGGCCAGTTCCTCGCCACGGGCGAGATCCAGCCCTTCACGCAGCACGCCGATCAGATTCGAGGCCCGGGAGATCGCCTCGCCGCAGGCGGAATCATCCGCGGCGCGCAGGGCGGCCAGCGCCCTCCCCGCCTCGACGGCTGCACCGCGCGTGGCAGCCGCGGTCAGACGGATCGGATTGGCGTGGTCGACGTCGATGGCGCGATAGGCGGCGGCGCCACGGGAACGGGCGCCAGGGAACGGTTGATCCTGCAACGGAGTGGACATCCTCGATCTCCTATCCGATGCCGATGCTGTTGAGCGAATTCTGTGACGCCTGGAGCTGCGCCAGCGCCTGCTCGGCCGCATTGAACTGCTTCACCAGAAAGGCCCGCCGCACCGCGAGTCGCTCCTCCAGGCGGTCGCTCTGGTCGGAGAGCGAGCGGATCAGCGTGCCCAGACCGTCCTTGACGGTCGACACCGCGCCGTTGAACGGGTCCGAGAGCAGAGACAGCCGATCGCCGAGGATGCGGCGCAGGCCGTGGGTGACCGTGACCGTACCGAAGTCCCCTCCCTTGGCCGTGACCGCCGTCGCGTCCGCCAGGATGCGAAGGGCCAGGCCGTCGGCCACCGTTCCCACGTCGGCGGTCAGTACCTGGCCGACCCCGGTGGCGGCCTCGCCGTTGATCGTGCCGGCCACGTCGACACCCGCATCGTTGAGAAGAGTGGTTCCGATCCCCGTGCTGGCGCCATCGGCGTTGTCCGCGACGTCCGAGACCACGGTCAGCGTGGCCGCGGAGCCGAAACCCTTGGTGGTCAGCGTCAGGCTGCCGGATGAATCGGACGCGATTGCCAGGATGTCGGCGCCCTGCAGGGCGGTGTTGATCTTGCCGACGATGTTCGTGATGGTGTCGCCGGCGGCCAGCGCCACCTGCACGGAGGCCGTGCCGACGGTGATGGTCAGGTTCTCGGCGGCGGCCAGTCCGCCGGCCTGGATGGCCGTGCTGCCGGTCAGCTTCGCCTGCCTCGCCGCCTGGGTGATCTGCACCGCGTAGGTCCCCTCGGCCCCGAAGCCGGCACCCTGCACGAGAACCGCCGCATCCGCCGCGGTGCCCGCCGACAGGAAGATCTTCTTGACGTCGGCGAAATGATTCGCCAGGGAATCGTCCAGGCGCAGGGAATTGATGCTGAGCTTGCCGGTCCGGCCGTCGATGTCGACGCCCAGGGCAGCCAGCGAACGCAGCGTGCCGTCGGGAACCGTGCTGCCGCCGGACGTGATGAGCGATGCCAGATCCTGCTGGATCCGGCGGGTGGTGCTGTCACCGAACAGCACCCCCTGCTCCGTCCCCGGCGTCAGACCCGGATCCGTATGCTTGGAGAGGACATCGACGAGACTGTTGTACTCGTCGATGAACTCCTGCAGACCGGTCCGGACCGCCTCGGTGTCATTGGATACCGTGATCGACGCCGTCCCGGTGGTCACCAGATCCAGCGTCACGCCCTCGAGGGCACCACTGATGCTGTTCGAGGACGAGGTCACGCTCAACCCCTCGATGTTCACCGAGGCGTCGGCTGCGGCCAGCAACTGGTTGCCGGCATCCGCCAGACCGAGGCTGGTGGTATCGGTGATGGTCAGGGCATTCTTCGTGCCGGTGTCGTCCGAGCGCACGATGAGCGCCTCGCCGGTGCCGGTGGTCACGATCGAGGCCCGCACGCCCGCATCGGCCGCGTTGATCGAGTCACGCACACCGACCAGCGTGTTGTTCCCGGCGGCGGCGGAGACGGTCACGGTCACCGCCGTCTTGGTTCCCGACTGGACGGTCACGGTGCCATCGGCGATCACCGGCGCGAACCGGTCGGTCACCTCGTTGCTCTTCACCTTGCTGGCGGCGGCCAGGGCGAGGACATTGACCTGGAAGGTGCCGGTCTGTGCCGATGACGTGGCCGAGGATGTCAGGACCGTCTTGTCGGAGGAACTGACGGCGTGTCCGGCCACCACCGACAGGGTCGCCACATCCTTGAGCTTGAAGCGCAGGGACGACAGGGCGGCGCGCACCTCCTCCAGGGCGACCTGCTGGGCCTCCAGGCTGGCCTGCCGGGCCTGGACCCGGTCGAGGGGGACGGACTCGGCCTCGATGACCGCATCGACGATCTTGTTGACGTCCAGACCCGAGAAGAGGCCTCCGAAGGTGACGGCTCCGATATCCATACCTGGTCAGCTCCCTTCATGGCGGGGATCGGACGATCTTCTTATCGACACGCCCGGGTCGGTTCTTCAGTCGCGGGGCGTCTTTTGTCGGGTCACGCCTGACGGCGACGGCTCACGCCGTCTCGTTCACGAGCGCCCCAGGCGTCTGCTCGCGAAGATGCCGGGCCAGCTCGAGAAGTTCCTCCGGCGGCACCTGGCGCGTGACCTCCCTGGTCTCGCGATCGACGATCTTGACCACGATCCGACCGGTGGACTCGTCGACGGAGACGTTGAGATCGGCCGCCTTGACGGCAAGCGCCCGGGCGATGCGCTGGAGAGTGGCCGAGAGGTCCTCGACGGGTGGACGGGCGACGACATCGGCGGCGGGAGGACCGGGTGCGGGGCGGGACGCGCCCGACGAGCCAGGACGCGGTCTTGCCGACCCGACCGGGCGTGGAGTCTCTGGCGACGGTTGCGGGGTCGCAGCGGCGGCTGTCTGGACCGCGGGCACATGCATGATTTCCTCCCTCTATCCACTCGACGGGAAGGAAAAAGAAGTGGGGAGGCGGGTGGGTGCAGCACCCGCCTCCCGCTGCTGAGAGGGACCGACTACCGCAGGAGGGACAGCACGCTCTGGGAGGCCGTGTTGGCCTGGGCCAGTGCCGCCAGTCCCGTCTGCTGCAGAACCTGGAACTTGGTGAGATTGACGATCTCGGACGCCACGTCGGCATCCCGGATGGTGGCCTCGGCACCCAGCAGATTCTGGGCCTGCGTGGAGATGACCGACGACGCCGCCTGGATCCGATTCAAACTCGAACCAAGAGACCCCCGCCGCGTCGAGATCGCATCGATGGCCGTCTTGATCTTGGCGAACTCCGCCTGGGCACCGGCCTTGGTGTTCAGGGCCGTGGTCGTCACCGCCTGCCCGGTGCCCGTGACCGACAGGCCGAGACCCAGGGCATCGAGGGACGCGGTCGAGACCGTGATGACGTCATTGAGGACCGTCCCGGAGATCCCGATCTGGATGTCCACGGTGGTTCCGGCAGAGCCGAACAGCACACGGCCATTGAAATCGACCGTGTCGGAGATCCGGTTGATCTCCCGGACGATCGACTGGAACTCGCTGTTCAGGGCGCCCTTCTCGGACGAGCTGTCGGCACCGGAGGTGTCCGACGCCGCCTGCTCGGACAGCGCCACCGCCCGCTGCAGCAGGTTGCTGATCTCCGCCAGCGCGCCGTCAGCCACCTGCACGATGTTGCTGCCGTCGTTGGCGTTCCGGACGGCCTGGTTGAGGGCGGCCACATCCGCCCGCAGACTGTCGGCAATCGCCAGACCGGATGCATCGTCGGCAGCCGAGTTGATACGCAGACCGGACGACAGCCGGCCCAGGGTCCGACCGAGACCGACCTGGGTCGCGTTCAGCCGGTTGAGAGCGTTCACCGCCCCCAGATTGTTGACAACGCTGAAACCTGCCATGGTTCTTTTCCTCCTCCGTGCACGACGGTCAAGGGGGTTAACGAAGCGTCGTGTCCCGCTCTCGCTTCACTTATCGGCCTGGCCGGCCCCGACTTGAGGAGCCGCCCGCCGGATCCGAACAAATTGGATGTAACTTATTTGTATTAATGGACTTGCGACAGAAAGCATGCATGGTGGCGCACAGATTGTTGTGATTCGTCCTGTGAGCCCGACCTGCGTCGCACCCGGGACCAGCCTTGCGGCGCAGACCGATCTAACTCGTTTATTTCAGGTCTGTTGCGCCATCTCGGGAGAAGGCCCCAGCGGTCAGCACGTGCCGCGGCGGTTCGGCACAACCCCGGCCACGCGCGCCGGCACGCGCCGGCGCCGGGTCCTCACGAGCCGAGGGAAGGACACCGAGTCGGGGATACGGCGCCCGGGACCCGCAAGAACAGGGGCCGCGGTACTGACACCAACAATCTGCACACCACCATGGGGGTCACGGGGATTCGAGATGACCGGAGCGCAGTAGCGCCCGCTGCCGCTGGAACACGTAGCGGATCAGTTCCTGGCGGTCGTCTTCGTTGATGGCCTCGAAGCCGATGCCGAGGTGATAGCGGCCCAGCTTCTGCTCATCGGCCGCGGCCGCCCGGAGGAGGACCACCCGTCCCAGGACTCGCAGGTGGGCGGTCGGATTGCCGGGCAGATTGAGCACCATGGACAGGCGGGTGCCGGCCTCGAAGGGATGGGGAGACAGCACCGCGACCCCGGAGCCACTCACATCCAGCGCCAAGGCCTCGATGAGGCCCCCTACCGACCCGGGAGCGGGCGCACCCCGCTCGATCCGGTCGACGGCCCGCTGGAGATGGTCCAGCTTGGTGTCCATCTCGGTGAGGCGATCGAGAACATGGCCCAGCAGAACGCGGAGTTCATCGTCCTCATCATCGGGTGCCGGGGCAGCCTGGCCGGCGCCGTAAAAGCTTCGCTGCGACGGAATCAGCTCGGCCAGCCGGTCCGCTTCCTCCGTGGACACACTCGCGATGTCGACCAGGAAGCGATCCCGGACGCGCGTGAACATCCTCTGCTCGATGGGACTGCGTCGTGTCGGGCTCATGGAGGCACGGCTCCCGTCTCGTCACACTCGTCGGACAGGCCGTTCCGGCGCTGCTGTTCGTCCATGAACGCGTGAAGGTTCAGCTCCAGCCGCCGGATACTGGCCACCAGCCGCTCCCAGGCGACATCGACACCCTCGAGATCTCCGCCGCGCCCCATCATCTCCAGGTCGCGGGCCAGCGCGGCCGGCTCCTCGGCCGACAGGGTCGAGAGGACACCCTTCATCTGGTGCGCCGCCCGGGCAAGGCCCTCGGCATCGTGGGATGCCACCGACTGCCGCACGGCATCCATCATCGACGCGCTGTCCTTGAGGAACAGGCGGGTGAGGGTCATCAGGAGCTTCACATCTCCCTCGGTGCGCTGGAGGGCCTTGTCGCGGTCGAACGAGCTGTTCGCCGGCGTGTCCCCGGCGGACGCGTCATCCTCGCCTGCGGTGACCAGCGATTCGATCGTGGTGAACAGACTCGCCGCATCCAGTGGTTTGGCGACGTAGTCGTCCATCCCGGCCGCCAGGCACCGCTCCCGGTCACCCTTCATGGCATGGGCCGTGAGCGCGACGATCGGGACATGGGCGCCGGTGTGCTGCTCCTCCTCGCGGATCGCGGCCGTGGCAGTCAATCCATCCACGTTCGGCATCTGAACATCCATGAGGATGAGATCGAACGAGTCCCTGGTCAGAGCATCGAGGGCCTGCTGGCCATCGGCGACCGCCACCACGGTGTGGCCCCTCTTCTGCAAGAGGTGAATGGCCAGGGCCTGGTTCACCGGATGGTCCTCGGCCAGCAACACTTTCAGGGAGCGGCGCCGCTCGCGCAACGCATGGCGGGTGACCAGGCGGTGCGGACCGGGCCGGACGGCCCCACCCAGGACGGACTGGATGGCGTCGATCACTTCACTCGCTGCGGCCGGCTTCATCAGGTACGCCCCGATACCGATCTCCCGGCAACGGGCGGCATCACCGCGCTGGCCGCCGGAGGTCAACATGATCATCTGCGTCGAGGCCAGCCCCACATCGGCCTGGATCTGCCGCGCCAGCTCGAACCCATCGATGCCGGGCATCTGGCTGTCCAGAAAGACGAGCGGGAACGGCCGCCCGGCCTCGCGGCTCCTGAGCAGAGTGACCAGTGCCGACTCCCCATCCACGGCGGTCTCCGGTCGGAGGCCCCAGCCCGCCAGCGCCTGGGCGAGGATGTCGCGATTGGTGCGGTTGTCGTCCACCACCAGCACCGGCAACCCCTGGAGCCGGGCCAGCGGCAG
>JBHHZI010000041.1:0-23147 GCA_046757965.1 Acidobacteriota bacterium
TCGGCATCGACGCGGTTCATCTGCTCGACCACCTCCACCGCCGTGGCCAGCGCCGCCAGGCCCTCCTCGCCACTGCAGCGCGGCGTGCGCCGCTGCCGTGTGGCGTCGATGAACTCCGCCAGCTCCAGGGCCAGCGGCTCGGCGTCCACCACCCCGAGCATCTTGCCCCGGATCTCCGGGCGGTCGCCACTGCCGGGCAGCAGGGAGTAGCGCATCGCCTCCCTGGCGGCGCAGTCGATGTTGATGTAGGCGTCGGGTTGAAAGATGCGGAGCTTGCGCACCCGACCGAGACTCATGCGCGAGGCGGTCAGGTTCGCCGCGCAGCCGCCGGGAAACCGCAGGCGCGCGTTGGCCAGATCGACCTTGTCCGTCAGCGCGCTCACGCCCACGGCATCCACCGACACGGGCCGCTCCCCGACCAGGTCGAGCACCGCGTCGATGTCGTGGATCATGACGTCGAGCACCACGTCCACGTCCAGGCTGCGCGGGGTGAACGACGCCAGTCGCTGGGCCTCGATGAAGCCCGGCCGTTTCACATGCGGGCGGGCGGCGGCCAGGGCCGGGTTGAAGCGTTCGGTGTGTCCCACCATCAGTGTCGACGCATGCCGTGCGGCGAGGTCGACCAGGCGGCGGGCCGCGGCGACATCGGGCGCCAGCGGCTTCTCGACCAGGCAGGCCAGGCCATTCTCCAGTGCCGGCCCGGCCACCGCCAGATGAGCGGCGGTCGGCACCGCCACCGAGACGGCGTCCACCTCGCCGAGCAGGGCATCGACGCTGGCGAACACGCGGCAGTCATGACGGGCAGCGATCTCGGTCGCGCGGTCTCGATCCCGGTCGACGATGCCGACCAGATGCGCGGCCGGGAGGGCCGCATACAGGCGGGCATGGTGCTGCCCGAGGTGCCCGACCCCCACCACACCGACGCGGAGCGCCTCAGCCACGTCTCACCCGACGACGCCGCGGGTCGATTCCCGCATGAAGGTGATCATCTCGGCCACCTCCGGGATGTCGCCCCACTCCGCCGCGGCGTGCTCGAGGGCCTCGGTGCGGCTGGTCTTCGACCGGAAGATCATCCGGTACGCCCCGCGCAGCGCCCGCAGGGAGGACTCGGGGATGCCGAGCCGCTGCAGGCCGATGACATTGATGCCGTGGCCCTCGGCCCGGTTGCCGACGCTCAGCACGTACGGCAGCGCGTCCTGGGTGACCACCGAGAACCCGCCGATGTAGGCGCGGCGACCGACCCGGCAGAACTGGTGCACGCCGGAGAAGGCGCCGATGGTGGCTCCATCCATCACCGTGACATGCCCGGCGAGAGTGGCGCCGTTGGCCATGATCACACCGTTGCCGATCTGGCAGTCATGTCCGACGTGCACCGTCGCCATGAAGAAGTTGTCGTCGCCGATCCGGGTCACTCCACCGCCGCCGGCGGTGCCGATATGGATGGTGTTGGATTCGCGGAAGCGGTTGTTCTTGCCGATGACGAGGCGCGTGCTCTCCCCCTTGAACTTCAGATCCTGGGGGTCGCCGCCGATGGAGGAGAACGGCCAGAACCGGCAGCCCGGGCCGATCTCGGTGTGTCCGGAGAGGACCACGTGGCTGTCGAGACGGCAGTTCGCGCCGATGGACACGTCATCCCCGATGACACAGTACGGCCCGATCTCGACGTTCTCCCCGATGCGGGCCCGGCTCCCGACCACGGCCGTGTCATGAACGGTGGCGGTCATGGGCCGTCCTCGCGATCGACCATGGCGGACATGATGTCCGCCTCGGCCGCTCGCTGGCCATCGACCGTGGCCTCACCGCGCATCTTGCAGGTCCGACTTCTCATGTTGGTGACGGTCAGGGTCATGGTCAGGACATCTCCGGGAACCACCGGCCGCCGGAACCGCGCGTTGTTGATGCCGGTGAAGTAGACCAGCTTGCTGTGCCGGTCGGGAACCGCCGACAGCAGCATCACCGCCCCGACCTGCGCCATCGCCTCGATGATGAGCACGCCCGGCATGACCGGGTGATTCGGGAAGTGGCCGGCGAAGAACGGTTCGTTGGCGCTGACACACTTGATGCCCACGGCCCGGTGGTCACGCTCGCACTCGACGATCCGATCGACGAGCAGGAAGGGGTAGCGATGGGGCAGGACATCGAGAATGCCCTGGATGTCGATGACCTGCGTGGCGTTCTCACTCACTCTCGCGCTCCTCCTTCTCCAGCCGCGACACCCGCGCCAGCAGGCGCGGCAGACGGGACACCGCGGCGGTGGCCCGACGCCACCGGCTGATCTCGACGGCCGGCACACCGGCCACCGTGACGCCCGCCTTCACGTCCTTGGTGACCGCGCTCTTGGCCGCCACCCTCACGCCGTCGCCGAGACGCACGTGGCCGACGATGCCGCTCTGGCCCGCCATCATCACACTCCGGCCGAGGCGTGTCGAGCCGGAGATCCCGGCCTGGGCGGCCAGCAGGCAGTTCTCCCCCAGTTGAACGTTGTGGGCGACCTGGACGAGATTGTCGATGCGCGTCCCCCGGCCGATGCGGGTGTCACCCAGGGCGCCGCGATCGATGCAGACGCCGGCGCCGATCTCCACGTCGTCCTCGATCAGAACGGAGCCGATCTGGGGAACCTTCACCGGGGTGGCGCCGTCCAGGGCATAACCGAAGCCGTCCGACCCCACCACCACACCGGCATGGAGGATGACCCGGTCCCCCAGCCGTACGCCCGCATAGAGCGTCACCTGCGGATACAGGATGACATCGTCTCCGATCACCACGCCCTCGCCGATCACCACGCCGGGATGCACGCGGATGCGATCCCCGAGGCGACAGCCGGCACCGATGACCACCGCGGGGCCGATGTCGGGCGTCGCGCCGATCCACGTGTCCTCGCCGACCACCGCCTGCGGGCTCACCCCTCGGGCCGGGGCAGGCGGCGCGGCGAACAGCGCCACCGTGTGGGCCCATGCCAGGTACGGATCGGCCACCCGCACCACATCGCGATCGCCCAGTTTCTCGTCGATGCCGACGAGGAGAGCGCCTGCCGACGAGGCGCGCGCCGCCCGCCGGTAGCGCGGGTTGGCCAGGAAGGAGATCTCCGCCGCACCGGCGACGTCGAGCGCGGCCACGCCGGTGATCCGGCGCTCCGGGTCGCCCTCGAGCCTGCCCGAGACAGCCGCGGCGATGTCGGCCAGCCGGCGCGACATGGTCGTTACTCGCCCGCCGCCGCGTCCGTCGCCGGGTACTTGCTGTTGAACCGCTCGATGATCAGGTCGGTGATGTCGATGGACGGCGAGGCAAACACCGCCTGCGTCTTCTTCTCGAGGATCAGCGAGTAGCCGTTCTCCCGGCCCACCTCCGCCACCACGGCGAGCAGCTTGCGATTGAGCTGGGACTGGACGTCCTCGACCTCGATGCGCAGGTTGTTGCTGGCTTCCTGCCGGAGGCTGTCCAGTTCCACCAGCTTGCGCTGCAGCGACTTCTGCAGCTCGCCCTTCTTGTCGTCCGAGAGAGTGAACTCCCCTTCCCGCAGCTTCTGCTGCAGGAGGCGGCCCTCGGCCTCCTTGTCATCCACCGACTGCTTCAGCTCGGTACGCCTGGCCTCGAGCATGCGCTGCAGCCGCCGGCCCTCGGACGAGCCCTCGAACACCTCCTTCGAGTCGAAGACCCCGACCTTCAGGACCTCCTGGGCACGAGCCGGACGACTCGCTCCCCAGCTTCCCACGGCGAGAATCGCCACACCGACCAGCGCCGAGGCGTTCAGCTTCTTGATCATGCCTTCTCTCCCACTCTTGTTCGATTCGTTGACGCCGCCCGGTGGGCAGCCACCTGGTCTCCACCCGGGAGCGCCCGGGCGCTCCCGCTCTAGAACGGGAATCCGATGGAGAACTGGAACGAGTTAACCGCATCGAACGGCTGCTCGTCCAGCACACGGCCGAAGATCAGGCGCATCGGCGCCTGGAAGATCGGCAGGAAGAACCTCAGCTCGAGCCCGGCCGAATACCTCAGATCCCCGAGATCGAAGCCGCCGGCCTCGTCCAGAAACGAGTTCCCGGCGTCGAGGAACAGGGCCACATCCATGGCCTGGGAGAGCCGCGCGACGTATTCGGTCTGGGCGAGAAAGAAGCTGTCGCCACCCACCTGCGCCAGCGGGATCCCGATCACGTTGCCCTCGTTGTCCACCACCGGCTCCACCCCGGCCACCGGACCGAACGGCGCGAGACTGCGCGTCTGGAAGACGCGCGGGCCGCGGGTGTCCCCGCCGAGGAAGAAGCGCTCGGAGCGCGGCACACGGTGTCCGGAGATGCCCTCGATGAAACCGACCTCGGAGTGCAGGGCGAAGAATGTCTTCTTGAACGCCGGCAGGTACCAGGTGGCGGAGACCTGCGGCTTGATGAACTCGTTGTCCCCGCCGAGAAACGAGCCGGTGAGCTGTGTGCTGGCGCGCAGGCGAAATCCCTTGTTGGGCCGGAACGGGTTGTTGATGGTGTTGTGCAGAAAGACCGGCACCAGCGTCGAGTTGGTCGTCTTCACGCCGTTGGGGATCGGCGTCCCCGTCTCTCCGGCGACCAGGGCCGCCAGATCGAGATTCTCCAGGCCGAAGGTGGGATCGCCCGGCGTGACGAAGAAGATGTTGCCGCCGAACTCATCGAAGCGCACGTTGCGGTAGGTCACCGAGTAGGTCGTGAAGTTGCCGATCCGCTGGCCGAACAGCAGCGAGAAACCCGAGGAATCCCGGGAGAAATCCCCGAAGTCGAGTTCTCGCCGGAAGATGGAGCCACCGACGGTGTTGTTGGAGCCGAGAAAAAACGGCTCGGTGAAGGACAGGTTGACGAGCTGGGAGAGCCCCCCCGCCTGGATCGACGCGGTCAGGATCTCACCCCGGCCGAGGAAATTCCGGGTCGAGTACGAGCCCTGGAAGAACGCGCCCTCCACGCCGGAGAAACCGCCGCCCACCTGGACCTCGTTGCGGCCCTGCTCCGTTCCCTCGATCCTCGCGTCCAGCTCGCTCTTGCCCGGCACCGGCGTGATCACCGGTTCCCGCGCCAGCGCCCAGTAACCGAGCTGGTTGATCTTCGTCAGGCCGATCTGCCACAGGCGCGTGTTGAACACGTCGCCCTCGGCCACGGGAAGTTCGCGGCGGAGCACCCGGTCCTTGGTGGTCGTGTTGCCGACGAACTCCACCCGGTGCAGGCGGTACTGCTCCCCCTCGTCGACCGCCACGGTGACATCCGCCACGAAGCCCGGCTGCCTGGCGATCTGACGGCTCGAGGCCACGTAGAAGTAGCCGCGCTGGCCGTAGAGCGCCTCGATGCTGTCCAGCCCGCGCTTCAGCGCGTCGGCGTTGAACACCGCGCCGGTGCGCAACGGCACGAGCGGCCGCAGAACCGACTCCGGGTAGATGGTGTTGCCGGACACGGAGATCTTGCCGACGCGATACTGGGGGCCCTCGACCAGCGGCACGGTGATGACCGCCCGGCGCTTGGGCGGCAGATGCTTGGCCGCTTTCTTGTCGTATGCCGCCCGCCGCTTCGCCTCCTTCTGCCGGCGCTTCGCCGCGTGCTTCGATGATTCGTCCGGCGGCACCGGCAGCGGGACGTACGGTGGCAGGGCCTTCTTCTCCTTCTTCTTTTTCTTGTCGATGAACTCGACGATGGGAGCCTTGATCTGGAGATCGATATGTCCGCGCGCCTGGTAGGCGGAGCGGATCGATTCCAGCTCCTGCGCGAAGCGATCCGGGTGGTAGAGATCCTTCTTGGAAAACGCCCCCTTGAACCCGGTCTCGATGGTGTGCGGCATCAGGTTCCGGAGCGCCCGGTCCGAGAACATCTCGTTGCCCTCGAAGTCGATCTTCTTCATCAGGGTCTTGGCGCCTGGATGGATCACGAAGAGCACCGACTGGCCGTTCTCCCCCACCGGCGTGATCTGCGCCTTGACGGTGGTGCCCAGGAAGCCCTTCTCCTCGTGGAGCCGCTTGACCGCCTCCTCGACCGACCGGATCTGCGCGCGGTCCAGGGGCTGGTTGAGAGAGACCGACAGGCTCCTCTCGCGCAGGCGATCATCGATGGCGCTCTGCGACACCACGGCGCTCTTGGAAAACGACACCTTCAGGACCACCGGCCGCTCGACCACGTGGAACACGACCACCTTGCCGCCCGGCGCGTCGATGGTCTCGACCCAGAGATCGTCGAAGACGCCCGACGCCCAGAGCGCGCGGAACTGGCGGCGTATCGCCGCCTCGTCGTAGTCCTGCTTCGAGCGCAGGCTGGTGAGCCGGAAGAAGGCCGCATCGGAGATGCGCCGGTTCCCCTCCACCCTCACGTCGACGATGATCGGCGTGGCATCCGGGGAGACGGCCTGCGCCATCGCCGCGGCCGCGAGGGCGGCGCCGAGCCAGAACAGCAGGACGGACTTGATTGCGCTTCGAGCCCCGATGGCCATTCGCCTCACGCACCCGTCAGGGCCCGACGGGAACTGGACCGACCCGTGGTCAGTCCTTCAGGGAATTGAGGATCTCCATCTCGCCGAAGACCAGCTGGCCGCCCTCGAGCCGGACCTCGATCTCTCCCACGTCGACAAGCTCGCCCCGGATCACCCTCTCGGAGAGCGCATCCTCGATATGACGCTGGATGGCGCGGCCGAGGGGCCGGGCACCGTAGTGTCGATCCTTGCAGGTGGTCTGGATCAACCAGGCGTAGGCCTGGTCCGTCAGGCGCAACGCGATGCCCTTGGCCTTCAGGCTCTCGTTGAGCCGGGCGATCATGAGGCGGGCGATGGCGGTGAGCTGGTCATCCGTCAGCGGGGAGAAGACGATGATCTCGTCGAGCCGGTTGATGAACTCCGGCGAGAGCGTCCGCCGGACCTCCTTCATCACCGAGTCCCGGCGATGGTCCGTCTCCCCGCCCATCGGCTGGGCGCCGGCGGCCGGTGCCGCCGTGTTCTGATGCGAGAAGCCCATGCGCGCCAGCTTGGCGAATCGCTTCGAGCCGATATTGGACGTCATGACCAGGATGCAGTTCTTGAAGTCGATGGTGTCGCCGTAGGCATCCTGGAGACAGCCGTCATCGAAGACCTGCAAGAGGATGTTGAGGATGTCCGGGTGGGCCTTCTCGACCTCGTCCAGCAGGACGACGGAGTACGGCTTGCGCTTGACGCGCTCGGTCAGTTGCCCGCCCTCCTCATGGCCGACGTAGCCGGGCGGTGAGCCGATCATCTTGGCGATGGCGTGCTTCTCCATGTACTCGCTCATGTCGAAGCGGATCATGGCGCTCTCGTGGCCGAACAGGAACTCGGCCAGCGACCGGGCCACCTCCGTCTTGCCCACACCGGTGGGCCCGAGGAACAGGAAGGCGCCGACCGGCCGGGTGGGCTGGCGTAGCCCGGCCCGGCTCCTGCGAATGGCCCGGGCCAGGGCCGAGATGGCGGGCTCCTGCCCGACGATGCGCCGGTGCAGAGCCTCCTCGATGTGCAGCAGCCGCTCGAGTTCCTCTCCCTGGACGCTCTGCAGGGGCACGCCGGTCCACCGCGACACCACGGCCTCGACGTCCTGGCGCGTCACATCGAGAATGCGCTGGCTCTCGCCCTCGTAGTCCCGCAGCAGGGCCTCGTGCCGCCGGCGCAGCATGACCTCGTCGTCGTGGTAGCGCACGGCGGCGTCGAAGTCCTTCCGGGACAGAGCGCTGCGCATGTTCTCCACCGAGCGGGCGATCTCCTTCTCGACGTTGCGGATCTCCAGGTAGGACGTCTTCTTGCGCAGCTTCACACGGGCCCCGGCCTCGTCGATGACATCGATGGCCTTGTCCGGGAGGAACCGGTCGGTGATGTAGCGCGTCGACTGGAACACCGCCGCGGTGATGGCGTCGTCTTCATAGCGCACCTGGTGAAACCGCTCGTAGCGATCCTTGATGCCGCGGATGATGTCGAGGGTCTCGTTCTCCGTGGACGGCACGATCTTGATGGGCTGGAAGCGCCGCACCAGGGCGCGGTCCTTCTCGATGTGCTTGTGATAGTCGCGCGGGGTGGTGGCGCCGATGCACTGCACCTCGCCCCGGGAGAGCGTCGGCTTGAGAATGTTGGCCGCGTCGAGACTGCCCTCGGCGGAGCCCGCCCCGATGAGGCTGTGGATCTCGTCGATGAACACGATGATGTCGCGATTCGCCGCCAGCTCGGCGATGATGCCCTTCAGCCGCTCCTCGAACTGGCCGCGATACTTCGTGCCGGCGACCACCAGGGACAGGTCCAGGGCCAGGATGCGCTTGTTGACCAGCGAGGGCGGCACCTCGCCGTCATGAATGCGCGTGGCCAGCCCCTCGACGATGGCGGTCTTGCCGACACCGGGCTCGCCGATGAGCACGGGGTTGTTCTTGCGGCGGCGGGAGATCACCTGGATCATCCGCTCCACCTCGGCGTCGCGACCGATGAGCGGGTCGAAGGCATGGCGCGCCGCCAGGGCGGAGAAGTCCCGGGCGAACTCGGCGAGGAACGGCATCTCCTTCTTCTTGCGCGGGGCCGCCTTCTTCTTCAGGGCGTTGACCAGGTCTTCGCGGACCATGTAGAGGCTCATGCCCTTCTCGTTGAGCAGGCGCCCGGCGGTGGAGTTCTCCTCGCGCAGCAGACCGAGCAGAAGATGCTCCCCGCCGATGTACGGGTGCAGCAGGCGCTCGGCCTCTTCCTCGGCATGGGACAGCACGCGCTTGACCTCGTCGGAGAACGGGATCTCCACCGACGTGGAGGTCCGCTCGCGGCTCGGCCCGCGCGCCTCGAGCTCGGCGCGCATCAGTTCCGGGTTGACGTTCGAGCGGGAGAACAGCTCCGAGGTGACGTCCTCGTTCTCCTTGATGAGACCGAGGAGGATGTGCTCCGTGCCGATGATCTGGCTGCCGGACTGGCTCGCCTCGTAGCGGGCAAGAAAGAGGATGCGCTTGGCCTTCTCGGTGAACTTCTCCAGCATCTCGGAAACGCCCTCCGGTCCCGGCCATTCAGACCGTTTCGCGGCTGGATCGGACGATCTCGACCCGATCCGGGGCGAAGCGGCCCCTTTCTGTGAGATGGACGATCCTATCACACCGTCTGGCCAGCTCCGGGGAGTGCGTCACGAGCACGAGGCTGAATCTGCGGTGTTCATGCACCTTCCACAGGCGGTCGATGACCTGCTCGGCGGTGCGCGGATCCAGGTTGCCGGTGGGCTCGTCCGCCAGCACCACCGCCGGCTCCGGGGCCAGGGCACGCGCCAGCGCCACGCGTTGCTGCTCGCCGCCGGAGAGCTCGGCGGGAAAATGATGCGAGCGACCCGCCAGACCCAGATCGCCGAGGATCTCCTTCACCCGGTGTCGCGCCTCCACCGGATCGGCGCGGGCGATCGAAAACGGCATCAGGACATTCTCCTCGGCGGTGAACTCCGGCAGCAGATGATGGAACTGGAAGACGTGGCCCACCCGGCGGTTGCGCAGGCGGGCGCGCTCGTCCGGGCCGAGGTCGGCGAGATCGATGCCTTCCAGGACCACATGGCCGGCATCGGGGCGGTCAAGACCTCCGAGCAGGTGCAGGAGCGTCGACTTGCCCACCCCGGACGCGCCGGTCACCGCCAGCAGCTCACCGGTCGCCAGCTCCAGATTCACGCCGTCGAGCACCGTCAGCCGGCCCGCTCCCGACGGGTAGGTCTTGACGAGATCCCGGCAGAGCAGCACCGGCGAGACGAGTTCACTCATGGCGCAGGGCCTCGACGGGATCCAGGCGCGCCGCCCGGTAGGCCGGGTAGAGGGTCGCCAGGAAGGCGATGAGCATGGCCAGACCCGCCGCCAGCACGACATCGAGGGCGCTGGTGCGAAACGGCATGTAGGACAGCAGGTACACCTCGGGAGAGAGCGGGATGAGCCGGTAGGTCTCGCCCAGCCACGAGATGCCCAGCCCCAGAGTGATCCCGCAGACCGTGCCCACCGCCCCGATGACGACGCCCTGCAGCATGAAGATGAGCACGATGCTGCGGGCCTGGGCCCCGAGGGCGACGAGGGCGCCCACATCCCGGACCTTGTCCATGACACGCAGGACCAGCGTCGAGGCGATGTTCAGGGAGGCCACCAGGATGATCAGCCCGATGGCGGCGAACATCACCAGCTTCTCCATGCGCAGCGCCCGGAAGTAGCCGCTGTTGAGTTCGATCAGGTCACTGACGTAGAAGTCCTCGCCCAGCGCCTCGGCCACGGCAACGCCGGTGGCCTTGATGCGGTCGTAGCCGGTGGTCCGGATCGACAGGGCGCTGACCGCCTGCGGACCGGGCAGGGACAGGAAGGTGCGCGCCTCGTCGATGTTCAGGTAGGCGCGGCCGGCATCGGACTGGTAGAAGCCGGACGAGAAGATCCCGACCACCGTGAAGCGGCGGTTGCGGGCCAGCGGCGGGGTCAGCGGGGAGATGCGGACCTTCGGGATCAGCAACCGGACGGCGTCGCCCATCGCCACGCCCAGCGACCGCGCCAGCTCGTCTCCGAGGACGACGCCGCCGGCTCCGGCGCGCAGGTCCGCGAGCCGGCCCGCTTCCATCTCGCCGGCCACCCCGGTGACCTCCGCCTCCTGCGCGGGGTCGATGCCGAACAGTTCCACCCCCACCGGATCCCGCCCGGCCTGCCCCGACGCCAGGCCGGTGCCATGCACCAGCGGCGCGATGGCCGCCACGCCGGGCACGCCGGCCAGGATGGCCTCCGCCGCGCCGGGGTCGAGGATGGCCACACCCGGGAGGGCATTCCAGACCACCAGATGCGCGTTGCCCGACAGGATCTTGTTCCGGATCTCCTCGGAGACGCCGGTCTCGATGGCCAGCGTGACGATGAGCGTGGCGACGCCGACGGCCACGCCGAGGACGGAGATGCCGGTGATCACCGACACGAAGGCGTGCTTGCGCCGGGCCAGCAGGTAGCGCAGGGCCACGAACAGCTCGAACGGCACGGCAGTCAGCGTCCGCCGCGCCCGCGGGAGCGGCGCGTCGCCGACCACTGCCCCTCGACGGGCCGGTTGGCCGTCAGGTCCCGCTCCTTCCAGGTGCCCCGGATGGTCCGGCCGCTGCTGTCCACTCGCCCGGAGAGGCTGGCGAAGCGCCCCTTGCGGGCGTCGATACGCTCGAGGAACACGGTGCCGTCGACGATGGTGCCCTCGAGACTGCCGTGCCAGCCGCCGCCGATGATGTACTCGCCGGTCAGCACCGTGCCGGTCTGGTAGAGCGTGAACAGCCCGCTCTCACCGACCGGTGAGAGGATGACGTCCCACACGCCGGTCAGGCTGTCGGCGTCACCCGGCAGCAGCGCCTCGATCTCCTCGACCTTGTTGTCGAGGGCGCGCATGCGACGTCGCCGTTCCCGGATGCGGTCGCGGAGCTGGCGGCCCTGCGCGCCGATGCTGGAGAGGGTGGCCTCCAGATCGAGGATCCGACCCTCCAGATCGCCGGCGTCGCTCTCGGTGCCGGTGTTGAACGACACGTCGAGGCGGCCGTACAGATCCCGGAGCTGGGCCAGCCGCTGGTCGCGACGGGCGCGCCAGGCGCCCAGGGCCCGCAGATCCCGCACCAGTTCCTGCTGCTCCACCTGGCGATCGACCGACAGCCCCATCAGCGTGGCGAGCGTGGTCTCGGGTCGCAGCAGACCCCCCGGCGGCAGGAAGCCGGCGGCCTCGTCGGTCAGCAGGCTCTCGTCGACCGCCGACTCCTCCGGCCTGTCCTGGGTGCGCGCCACGGCCACCGGACGGCCGGCGGCCAGGCCGGTGGCGACCAGGATCGTCACGGCCAGCAGGACCTGGTGCCGGTCGCGCCGGATCATCCGCTCTCTGGTGCGGCAGCGAGAAGAGCCTCGGCGATGCGCACGCCGTTGGCCGCACCTCCCGTGCGCAGGTTGTCCACCACGGCCCAGAATTCCACCCGGGAGCCGTCCTCGTCGGTCAGATCGGTCAGGTGCACGGCGTCACTCTCCTCCAGCTCGGCGGCGGTGCAGGCCGACATCTCGAACCGCGCCCGGGTCCAGCGCCGGCGGCGACCGGCACGGTCGGGCACCGGGTCGAGCTCGATGCCGACCAGCAAGCTGGCGCCGTGGAAGACCGGCACCAGCACGGCGCGCACCGACACGGCCGCCGGCGACAGGCCCAGAATGGCGGCGGTCTCGAGCCGCATGCGGCGGTCCAGGTCCGGCCAGCCCTGCTGGCGATGCAGCAGGGCGTGGGGGACGGCGTTGAACGCCACCTGGCGCTCGAACACCTCGGCCGGCTTGTCCCCGAAGCTCAGCACCCCGGCGGTCTGGCGGTACAGCTCCTGCACCCCGGACTCCCCGCTGTCCGACGCGGGCAGCAGGATCGTTGCCGACACCGACGTGACGCGAGAGCCCTCGGCTGCCGCGGCAACCGCCGTCGAGAGCGTCTGGATGATGCCGTGGGGCGCGCGCACCTTGGTCGGCCGGTCGGCCGGCAGACAGCTCCGGTTGACGTCCATGTTGACCACCGGGACGACCCCCGACGAGGCCTCCACATCCACCAGGTCGATGGCCACGCCCCGGCCCTGTGTCACCATACCGAGCGCCTGGCGGGTGCCGGGCCCCCGGCGACCGAGGAACATCACGTCCGCCCGGGCCACCTGCTCCTCGTCGACCTCGGCGACCAGCCGGTCCTCGCCGGCGTATTCGACGACCTGGCCCACCTCTTCCCCCTCGCCGGCCGCCATCATCGTGATCTTGTCCACCGGGAAGCGGCGCGTCACCAGTTCCCGCCGGATCGCCGCCCCCAGGTGCCCGGTGGGCCCGACCAGGATGACGTGTGCCCCGGCCAGCTCAGCGCTCACGCGGACGACCCTCGGAATCGAGCGCGGGCCCGGGACCGGCTGCCCGGGGGCTGCCGGCGCGGCGCCACGGCACGCCGCGGGTGGCGCGGCGGCGCGGCAGCAGGCCGGAGATCATGTAGAGGAGCGACAGGCCGAGGAGGGTGGCCTGCGGCTGGATGACCACGGCGGCAAGGACCACCGCGATGATGCCGACCACCGGGAAGGTTCGCCGGGCCGCGGTCGCCTCGACACGCTTGAACGAGCGGTAGCGGAGGCGGCTGACCATCAACCCCGAGAGGGTCAGCACCAGGCACAGGACCGCCACGGGGAAGATCGAATCGCCGGCCGGCCGCGGGATGTAGGCGATGAGGGTGGCCAGCACCATCGCCGCCGCCGGCACCGGCAGGCCCACGAAGTAGCGCTTGTCCGACACGGCCTGCGTGTTGAACCGGGCCAGCCGCATGGCGCCACAGATGAGAAACAGGAAGGAGGCCGCCCAGCCCACGCGGCCGAGCGACAGCAACCCCCACCGATACACGATGAACGACGGCGCCACCCCGAAGGAGATGATGTCCGCGATGGAGTCGAACTGCAGGCCGAACTCGGTGGCCGTGCCGGTGGCGCGGGCGACGCGGCCGTCGAGATTGTCCAGACCGGCGGCGAGCATGAGCAGCATGGCCGCCTTGGCGAAGTCGCCCTGGTCGGCCAGGATCAGCGACCCGTAGCCGGCCATGACGTTGCCCACGGTCAGCAGACTGGGGAGCAGGAAGATGCCCCGGCGGAGACGGCGCTGGCGCTGCTCACGATGGCGCAACAGCCACCTCCTGCTCGGCGCCGGCCGCGGCGCCGGGCCGCGCCGCCTTGCCGGCCGTCCTCGCCATCACCGTGCGGCAGGCCCGGACGCGCGTCCCCACGGACACGTCGAGATGCCAGTGAACCGGCAGGATCAGATCGACACGAGAGCCGAAGCGGATGAGACCGACCCGCTGGCCGGCGCGCACGCGGTCCCCGGGCGACACGTCGCACACGATCCGCCGGGCAATGGCCCCGGCGATCTGGGTCATCGCGACGGGACCCTCCGGCGTGGCGAGGTCGATCCGGTTGCGCTCGTTCTCCTCCGACGCCTTGCCGTGAAACGCCGCGCGAAAGCGGCCCCGGCGGTAGACCACGCCGCTGACCTCGCCGCACACGGGAGCGCGATTGATGTGGACATTGAAGATGGACAGGAAGATCGAGACGCGCCGGGCGGTGCCGCCCGGAAAGGTCTCGTCGTCGACAGTGCGCAGATCGACGATGCGCCCGTCGGCCGGGGCCAGCACCAGACCGGGCCCGGCGGGCACCGCGCGCGGCGGATCGCGGAAGAAGAACAGCACGAGAATTGCCGGCAGGATCGCCACGATGGCTGCGGTCGTGCCGCCCAGCCAGGCGGCGAGCGGCACCAGCGCCAGCGCGATGAGGAGGAAGGGCGTCGCTTCCCGGGCCACTCTCACGATGGGATCGGTCCAGGGGGCGTGCAGACCCCGGCCGGACGCCGAAAAACGCGGCACCTCATCGCGGCGACACCGGGGCAGACTCCTTCGCAGTGACATGACCGGGACACGAGAACCGGATCGTAGAACGGTGCCGGACCCGCTTTCAACCGCGGCTCCGCGCCTGCAGGGCATCAGGCGGGCGAAGATAACACGGCTCCGCCGGGGCCGCCGCGCCGGCCGCCAGGGCCAGCGCGCCCAGCCGGGCCGCGGCGCCGGCAAGAAAGGGCGTGCGGGGCAGAAGGGCGGACGGGCCGCTCGCGGCCGGCCGCGCCGCGATGAGGTCGGCATGGCGCAGGGCGCCCTGGCCGGCGAAGAGGAGCGGCCCGGCGGGCAGGCCGGCGAGGACGGTCGCCGGCGCGGCGACGCACTCCGGACCCCAGGGCGCCGGCGGCCGGGTCGGGGTGGCGTCAACGGCGAACAAACCGGCATAGACCTCTCCCCGCCCGGCATCCAGCCAGGCGGCCAGCCGTTCTCCGGGTCGCCCGGCGGCATCCGCCAGGGCGGCCAGGGTGGACACGCCGGCGACCGGTTGACCGCCGGCCAGGGCCAGACCCCGGACAGTGGCCAGACCGACACGGATGCCGGTGAAGCCTCCCGGACCGACGGTGACGGCGAACCCGGCGAGGTCGGCCAGGGTCTGTGCCGTCGTCTCCAGCAGGAAACGCACCGAGGGCAGCAGCCGGCGGGAGGGTGAGACCAGCCCGTCGATCCCGATCTCCGCCACCACCCCGGCAGGCCCGGCCAGGGCCACACTGCCCCGGGGCGAGCTGGCATCCACGCCGAGAACCAGACGGTCTCCAGGGTCCATGACGAACCTCCCGGAGACATTGTGTCCTATCCCGACGCTTCGCCGTGCAGGAGCGTGGTCTCGGCGCCGTCGAGCCGGCAGGCGACGCCGATCTCGTAGCGGCCGTCGCCCACCTCCTCCAGACGGACGACCCGTCCCCGCAACCGCGCCCGGCCGGTGCCCTCCACCTCGATGCAGTCCAGCTCGAGATCCGCACCGACGTCGTAGGCGACCGCGCTGGCGAACAGCAGCCCCTCGTCGGGCGGCGCCTGATCCGGGTCGGGACGTTCACTCAGGCGGCGGATGACGATGCGGACGCGCTCGGCCGGCACCCTCAGCAGCGCGCGCGACGGCCGGTGCGGCGCCTCCGAGATGATGCCGCCTCCGTCGGCCCGCGCGCGCAGCAGCGCGGCCTGGGCCTGCTCGAACAGTTCGGTGGCAAAGCTCGCATCTTCCGGGCAGGCGGCGATGCCGATGCTGACCGAGGCGGGCGCGCCGCCGCCGGGCAGCGGCAGGGTGAGATCCGCCAGCTTGGAGGCGATCCGCTTGGCAGCCAGCAACGCCCCGAAGCGGCCCGTGCCGGCGAGGAACGCCACCAGCTCCGCACCGGCGGTGCGCGCCACCCAGTCGACATCGCGCAGCTCGTTCTTGACCAGCAGGGCGGCCGCTCGCAGGGATCGGTCGGCGAGGGCGGGTCCCACCGCCCAGACCAGATCGTCGAAGCGGTCGAGGCGCACGTAGGCGAGCGCGGCGGGCTGCGAGAAACGGCGGGCCCGGCGCAGCTCGCCCTGGACCGCGCCGAGCAGCGCGGTCGGCGCGGTGGCGGCCTGGCCGGCGTCGGCAACCGTCTCGATCGACGGTGCCGCCGCCGAGCGCATCTCCGTCAGCATCGGTTGTGTCCGGCGCCGGTTGGACGCCAGCAAGACCGCCAGCAGCGACACCCGGAGCGGCTCCCCGTGTCCGGTCTGTGCGGTGTGCTCCGCCTGGCGCGACAGCGCCTCATCCAGGAAACGGACCGCCTCGGCCGGGGCCGACAGGGTGCCGGTGAGGGCGGTGAGGATCCGCTCGGCCGGGCCCAGATCGGTCGGTTCGCGGCGATCCAGGGCGCGGATGAGCGCGGCCTCGTTGACCGGGTCCTCGTCGAGAGCCGCCAGGATGCGCTCACGCAGGGCCGGCCAGTCCATCTCTGCGACGGACGGTCCGGCCGCAGCGGCGGCCGGCTCGGAACCTGCGGTCTGCCTCATCCGGCCCTCCTGACCTCGCTCGGCCCAGAAAACGTAAGGCCGGCCGGAAAACGATGCAACCCGGCACGAAGCGCTAGAATGAACCTTTCTCGAATCCGCCGCGTAGCACCGCCATCACCTCGGAGAGACGGGTGGCAACCCACGAGAGTCTGTCTCGTATGAAGGTCCGGGCCCTCAGGCCGGTCACGAGTCGGCCGGCCCGCCAGGCCGCCGATCCGGCCGTCGACACCGACAAGGCCGTGGTCGCGCGCGTGCTGGCGGGCCAGCGGGATGACTTCGAGATCCTGGTCCGGCGGCATCACCGTCCGATCTTCAACTACATCTACCGGATGGTGGGACACGCGGACCGGGCTGCCGATCTGACCCAGGAGGTGTTTCTCAAGGTGTACACGGCGCTCGCCACCTTCAACCCCTCGTTCCGGTTCACCACCTGGCTGTACCGCATTGCCTCCAACCGGGTGATCGATCATCTCAGACATCGCCGCATGACTCTGGTGCCTCTCGATGCTTCCGCATCGGACACGCCCGGGACGTTGCGCGAGGTGGCCGGCGCCACCCGGAGCGCCGAGGCCCGCCTCCTCGACCGGGAGTCGGCCCGCGACATCTCCCACGAGCTGGCGGCGCTCCCGGCCGAGTACCGGGAGTTGATCGTGCTGCGCCACTTCCAGCACCGTTCCTACGAGGAGATCGCCAGGGTGAAGGGCAGCCCTCTCGGCACCATCAAGAACCGCCTGTTTCGCGCGCGGGAGGCCCTGCGGCGCCGCATGGAGGCCCGGTGAACGTCATCGACTGCCGCCGCTTCGGCGTCCATCTGCATCCCCTCGCCGGGCGCGAGGTGGACGGCGCCCTGGCCCTGACGCTCAGCTGCCATGCGGTCCGCTGCCATGACTGCGCGACCAAGCTGGAGTCGGCCCGCCGCGTGCATGACATGCTGGAGACCGCCGCCCGGCAGCCGGCGGTGCCACCGCCGACGCTGGTCGCCTCGATCATGCACGCCTTGCCGGCGGTGGCCGACCGGGCCGGCCGGCGACAGGCGTGGGCGGCGGGCGGCGCGGCGGCCGTCGCGGTCGGCTTCCTCGGCGTGGCGTCCCTGCTGGCGCACAGCTCGGGCGCTTTCCCGGTGGCGGCCCAGTTCGGCGCCGTGCGGACCGCGCTGGCCACGGTCGGCGGCTTCCTGGCGCGGTGCGGCGGCTTGCTCGAGACCGCCGGCGGACAGATGCCCCGTCTGCCCGCTCCCGCGACCCGGATGGCCTCGGTCTCGGGTCTGTGGACCGGCCTGGCCCTGACGGCCACCGGTCTGCTCGGCACCTGTGCCGGGCTCTACCTCACCGCCGCCCGCTACATCGCCACCGCACGCCGTTCCTGAAGACGCGACGAACCGGTGACGCCCGGTCTAAACTGATCGGTGTGATGGCCGGTGTGGCCTCCCCGTCGCGGTGTCTTCTTTGACAGGGCACAGTGGCGGAACTATATTTACACTGTGTGGCCTTACCTCAAGAGAATAAGGTACTTCTCGGACCTGTTGTGATCATCAGAAGGGCTCTAAACGAACTGATTAACGAGGTGCAATCGTCATGGCTGACTCCGACACCACGAGCGACTCCAAGACCCGCGCGTCCCTGACCTCGTGGATCGGTGGTCTGAACGATTCCCGGTCGTTCCGCGAGCGCCACTGGCGGGGTGACTTCGAGGACTACCTCAAGCTCGTGCGGGACAACCCGCGCGTCTGTCGCACGGCGTTCCAGCGCGTCTACGACATGATCCTGTCGAAGGGAACCACCGAGTACTTCGACACCAAGAAGCGCATCATCCACTACCACTTCTTCGACGATCTCGACCACAGCGGCAAGGATGCGATCTTCGGTCTCGACATCCCGATCATGCGGCTGGTCAATGTCTTCAAGAGCGCGGCCAGCGGTTACGGCACGGAGCAGCGGGTCATCCTGCTGCACGGCCCGGTCGGCTCGTCGAAGTCGACCATCGCCCGGCTCCTGAAGAAGGGCCTCGAGGGCTACACCGCCGGTGCCGAGGGCGCCCTCTACACGTTCTCCTGGCATCTGCCGGAGCAGCTCGGTAACCGGACCTTGCCGCCGACCGAGCGCCATGTTCCCTGCCCGATGAACGAGGACCCCCTCCACATCGTCCCGGAGGACCTCAGGGACCAGGTGCTCGATCACCTGTTCGCCGAGGTTCCCGAGGAGGAACGGGTGCAGGTGCGCGGCGGGCTCTGCCCCGCCTGTCGTCTCTACTTCAACGATCTCATGACGCTCTACGACGGTCACTGGGGCAAGGTCGCCTCTCACGTGGAGGTGCGCCGCCTGATCCTCAGCGAGAAGGACCGGATCGGGATCGGCACCTTCCAGCCCAAGGACGAGAAGAACCAGGACTCCACCGAGCTGACCGGCGATATCAACTATCGCAAGATCGCCGAGTTCGGCGCCGAGTCCGACCCGCGGGCCTTCAACTTCGACGGCGAGTTCAACGTGGCCAACCGCGGGCTCATCGAGTTCATCGAGGTGCTGAAGCTCGACGTGGCGTTCCTCTACGATCTGCTCGGCGCCAGCCAGGAGCACAAGATCAAGCCCAAGAAGTTCCCCCAGACGGACATCGACGAGGTCATCCTGGGGCATACCAACGAGCCCGAGTACCGCAAGCTGCAGAGCAACGAGTTCATGGAGGCCCTGAGGGACCGCACGGTGAAGATCGACATCCCCTACATCACCAAGCTGTCCGAGGAACGCAAGATCTACGAGAAGGACTACAACCCCGAGCGGATCAAGGGCAAGCACCTCGCGCCGCACACGCTGGAGATGGCGGCGGTGTGGGCGGTGCTGACCCGGCTGGAGACGCCGAAGAAGGCGGACCTGACCCTCCTCCAGAAGCTCAAGCTGTACAACGGCAAGACGCTGCACGGCTTCACCGAGGACAATGTCAAAGAACTGCGCAAGGAATCGCTCCGCGAGGGCATGGACGGCATCTCGCCCCGCTACATCCAGGACAAGGTGTCCAACGCCCTGGTGTCGGACAAGGGTGAGGGGTGCGTGAACCCCTTCATGGTGCTCAACGAGCTCGAGGCCGGGCTGCGGCACCACTCGCTGATCACCGACGAGGAACAGCGGGACCGTTACGGTGAGCTGATGTCGGTGGTCAAGCAGGAATACGAGGACATCGTCAAGAACGAGGTCCAGCGGGCCATCTCCGCCGACGAGGACGCCGTTGCCAGGCTGTGCGGCAACTACGTCGACAACGTCAAGGCCTACACCCAGAAGGAGAAGGTCAGGAACAAGTACACCGGCCAGGATGAGGAACCGGACGAGCGCCTCATGCGGTCCATCGAGGAGAAGATCGACATCCCGGATAACCGCAAGGAGGACTTCCGGCGCGAGATCATGAACTACATCGGCGCGCTCGCCGTGGAAGGCAAGACCTTCAACTACCGGACCAACGAGCGCCTGCACAAGGCGCTGGAGCTCAAGCTGTTCGAGGACCAGAAGGATTCCATCAAGCTCACCAGCCTCGTCTCCAGCGTGGTCGATCACGACACCCAGGAGAAGATCGACGTCGTCAAGAGCCGGCTCATCAAGGACCACGGTTACTGCGACATCTGCGCCACCGACGTGCTGCAGTTCGTGGCCAGCATCTTCGCCCGGGGCGACGCGAAGGCCTGAGGCCGACCATGGCCTCCAAGATCGATCAGGATCACAACCGCTTCCGGCAGATCGTCCGCGGCCGGGTGCGCAAGGAGCTTCGCCACTTCATGTCGAAGGGCGAGCTCTTCGGCCGCAAGGGGCGGGATGTGGTGTCCATTCCCCTGCCCCGCATCGACATTCCCCAGTTCCGGCTGTCGCCGAAGCAGATGGCGGGTGTCGGACAGGGAGAAGGCCAGATCGGCCAGTCGCTGGGGCCCGGCGAGGTCGAGGGGGGCCAGGGCGAGGCCGGCAACATGCCCGGGCACCACATCATCGAGGTCGACCTCAGCCCCGAAGAACTGGCCGCCATACTCGGCGAGGAACTGGAGCTCCCCCGCGTCGAGCCGAAGGGCAAGAAGAACGTCCTGACCACCAAGGACCGCTATGTCGGCGTCTCCCGCAGCGGCCCCGACTCGCTGCGCCACTACCGCCGCACCTACAAGCAGGCGCTCAAGCGCCAGATCGCCAGCGGCACCTACTCCGCCGCCCGGCCGGTGGTCGTGCCGATCAAGGAAGACGTCCGGTACCGGAGCTGGCGGCGGGAGGTGCTGCCCGAGACCAACGCCGTGATCCTCTACCTCATGGATGTCTCGGGATCGATGGGCGACGAGCAGAAGGAGATCGTGCGGGTCGAGTCGTGCTGGATCGACACCTGGCTGCACAGCCAGTACAAGGGGCTGGCAACGCGCTACATCATTCACGATGCCGAGGCCCGCGAGGTGGACCGCGACACGTTCTACAGCACGCGCGAGAGTGGCGGAACCGTCATCTCGTCCGCCTACCAGCTCGCCCTGCAGATCATCGACGAGAACTACCCGTTCCCGGAGTGGAACGTGTACATCTTTCACTTCTCCGATGGCGACAACTGGTCCCAGGGCGACACCCAGGAGTGCATCGATCTCCTCAGGGCACAGGTCCTGCCGGGCGTCAACCTGTTCGGATACGGGCAGGTGGAGAGCCCGTACGGGACCGGACAGTTCCTCCACGACCTGGAGGCCGCGTTTCCCGAGGAAGAGAGCCTGGTGCTCTCGCACATCGAGAACCGGGACGCCATCTACGGGTCCATCAAGGAGTTCCTCGGCAAGGGCGCGTAGTCCGCGTCCACGGGAGAGGAAAGCAACCCGATGAATCTGCCTCCAGAACTCGAGACCACACGTTGCCGCATCGAGGGCATCGCCCGGGAATACGGTCTCGATTTCTTCGAGACCATCTTCGAGATCCTCGACTACAAGGGCATCAACCACGTGGCCTCGTACGGCGGCTACCCGACCCGCTATCCCCACTGGCGGTTCGGCATGGAGTACGACCACCTGTCCAAGAGCTACAGCTACGGGCTGCACAAGATCTACGAGATGGTGATCAACAACGACCCGGCCTACGCCTACCTGCTCGAGGGCAACGCCCTGGTGGACCAGAAGCTGGTGATGGCCCACGTGTATGCGCACGTCGATTTCTTCAAGCACAACTTCTGCTTCGCCAAGACCAACCGCAAGATGATGGACGAGATGGCGAATCACGCCACCCGGATCCGGCGCTACGTGGACCGATTCGGCGCCGAGCCGGTCGAAGAGTTCCTCGACACCTGCCTCTCCATCGAGAACCTGATCGACATCCACGCGCCCTACATCGCACGGCACGCCGCACCTCGGACCCCGACGGCAGATGAGAACATCGTCTCCAGCGTGCAGCGCATGGCGGCGAAGGAGTACATGAACCCGTACATCAACCCCCCGGAGTTCCTGGCGGAGGAGCGCAGGAAACTCGACGATGACGCCAAGCAGAGCGAGAACTTCCCGCCGGAGCCGGTTCGCGATGTCCTGCTCTTCCTCATCGAGCACGCGCCGCTGGCGGCGTGGCAGCGGGATGTGCTGTCGATCGTGCGGGAGGAGGCGTACTACTTCACACCACAGGCCCAGACCAAGATCATGAACGAGGGCTGGGCGACCTTCTGGCACGCCAAGATCATGACCGAGAAGGTGCTCGACGATTCCGAGGTCATCGACTTCGCCGATCACCATTCGCGCACCCTGGGCGGGGCGAGCTCGCGGGTCAATCCTTACAAGCTCGGCTACGAGCTCTACAAGGACATCGAGGACCGCTGGAATCGTGGCCGCTTCGGTCCGGAGTACGAGGCCTGCGATGACATGGTCGCCCGGGCGGCGTGGCACCGGGATCTCGGCCAGGGGCGCGAGAAGATCTTCGAGGTGCGGCGGCTGCACAACGATGTCACCTTCATCGACACCTTTCTCGACGAGGACTTCTGTCACCGCCACAAGATGTTCATGTACGCCTACGATCCGAAGACCGGCCACTACCACATCAAGTCCCGCGACTTCGCGGCCGTCAAGCGCGCCTTTCTGGCCCAGCGCACCAACCTCGGCCAGCCGCTGATCCGTGTCGTCGATGCCAATCACGGCAACCGGGGAGAGCTGTTCATGACCCACGACCACGAGGGCATCGACCTGAAGCTCGACGAGGCCCGGCAAACACTCGAGAACGTCCACGCCGTCTGGACCCGTCCGGTGCATCTCGAGACACGGGTGGGCGAGAAGGGTAGAATCCTTTCGTTCGACGGCACGGACCACGCGGACGCGGACACCGCCGCGGCCGTTTCCCGCCAGCAGGAGTCGGCATGACGACGCGATCCATCGGACAGCAGCTCGTGGAGCGGCTCGACCCGCTCAGATCGCCGACCGCCCAGGTCGACGGCACCTGGGGACGGGTCGCGGTCTCCACGCGGGATGTGGACCGCCTGGGGGTGATGGTCGAGGAGATCGTCATCGACCGTCTCCCGGGCTCGATGAGCCCCGACGTGCTGCGGCGACGTCTCGAGGACCTGGCGGCCCGGGTCGATTACCTGCCGGAGTGGCTCACCGTGGTCGAGCACGACCCGGCCCGCACCGGCGCCCTGATGCGTTCCGCGCCGCCGCGCCGGGTCGAGAACCACCGGCAGTACTTCGAGCTGCGCGTGTCACGGATCCGCTCGGCCCGCTTCTGCCGCTTCGATCAGCCGCCGGAGGCCGACCCGCGCGCCGCGGTGCCGTTCCTTCTCGATCGCCGCACCATGGCCAGCCTCGTGGACGACCTGATCGCGGCCCTGTCGGCGTGAGTTCCGGCAGC
>JBHHZI010000042.1:0-22581 GCA_046757965.1 Acidobacteriota bacterium
AAACCCCCACAGTTTACGGATCGTTGAGCGATGTGCAAGGATTTCTTGCGCCGGATCAGCCGATTCTCGTTCCGGCGCGGACGCATTGTCCGCAGTGACCGTCCACCTCCCCTGAGGGGATCGCTGGAGGCCGGACGCGGCGTGTGCGATGATACCCGACTGTTTAGGGACCCGAACCTGCACGCAGGAGATCGATTGATGCATCGGACAGCGACTTCAGGCCTCATCACCTCGCCGGCCGACCCCGGGCTGGGACACGGCGTGGCGGATCAGGGGCGATCCGCGCTCGCGGCCGCCGGCGGCGGGGGGCTCTTCGCGGCCTGTCGGTTCAGCGACCACCAGTGCAGCGACAGGCCGAGCAGGCTCGCGGCGGTGTTCCAGTACTCGCGTTCCACGGCGTCACAGACCGTCTCGCCGGCGCCCGTGTAAACGATGAGGCTGCCGAACCCGGAGCCGCCACAGCGCAACGGGCACAGGCACGCCGACACCAGCCCCTCCGCCGTGGCCGGAACCATCTCCAGGAAGATCTCCCCGGCCAGATCCTCGATCCACCGGTCCTTCCCGTCGGTGCTCATCTGATACGCGGTGCTGCCCAGCCCCTCCACCATGAGCTGGTTGAGCAGATCCGGGCCGTCGGGCAGCACCTCGGCTTCATCCATCACCTTCGCGCCGGGCCGGAACATCAACAGTGACCCGCGATCGCGGCCCGCGCCGGCAAGCAGCATCGCCATCGCACCGGGAGGGAGGGGAGGCTTGCGCTCGCTGCTCAGCAGCGGAGCCAGCCTGGACAGGGCCTGCAGCATCCGGATGCGCCGCGCATTGAGATCCTCGACGGTGTTGAGCCCATCCAGGCGCTCGGCCAGTTCCATGTTCGCCTGCACCGATTCCCGGTAGAGCGCCTCCGCATCGAGCATCTTGCGGTCCCGCCCTCTCTCCGCCCACTGCTCCCGGTACAGGTCGATATCGACCTCGTGGCGCACGGCGTCGGGCGGCGTCGAGGCTTTCTCGCGAGTCGCCGGCGACGCCGGCCCGGCGGGAGCCAGCGCGGCGGCGAGCGTCCGGTCGATGTCGGCCTCCGAGACCTTGCGCATCCCCGCACTGGCGTACGCCTGCATCAGGCACGCCCTCAGGACCTCGGTGAAGGTCTCCATCACTCCGGTGCCGGTCGTTGCCACCGCCTCCACGCTCGGCAGATGGCCACCGTTGAGTTCTCGTTCCAGATCAGCGACCGGTTCCGCATCGTCGAGGTCCCGCTTGTTCCACTGGAGAACCGTCGGGATGCGTCCGGGATCGAGACCGTTGGCCTTGAGATTGTCCAGGAGGTTCTCACGGGCCCAGACGTTGTTCTTCCGGGCCTCGCGCGAGGAGTCGACCACCAGAACCACACCGTCCGCCCCGGTCAGCACCTGGCGGCGGGTCATCTCGTAGTGGAGCTGGCCGGGCACCGTGTATACCTTGGCGCGCACCGACAGCCCGCCGATCTGACCGAGATTCACCGGCAGGAGGTCGAAGAACAGCGTCCGGTCATCGCTCGTGGCGATCGACACCATGCCCTGGCGCCGCTCCGGGTCGGTCAGACGGTGCAGGGTCTCCAGATTGGTCGTCTTCCCGCCCAGAGCGCACCCGTAGTAGACGATCTTCAGGGTCACCGTCTTGCGTGTGGCATCAACGACTGGCACAGGCGCTCCCGTCAGGGGCTCACATCTCTCATCGGCAGCCCCGGCCCGAAATTGAGCGGAAACGGGTGTCCGATCCGGCCGCTTGGGCTATCCTGTGGTCCCGGCCGCACCGCCGGCCTGCTGTCGGGCGGGCCAGACCTGGCGATCACCGGTGCCGGCGCGACAATCCCCGACGGACCGACGAGAGCGTAGCGATGGGACGATGAGCTTCGGAACAGATCTCAGGCGAGAACGCGAGCGCCGCAACCTCTCCATAGAGGACCTGGCGCGCACCATCGTGGTCGCTCCAAGCGTCCTCGAAGCCCTGGAGAACGACGACCTCGCCAGCCTGCCTGGAGGCCCGTTCAACAAGGGCTTCGTCCGCGCCTATGCCCGGAGCCTCGGACTGGACGCCGAGGCCACCGTCGCCGCCTACGCCCGGGCGGAGAAGGCCAGCGGGCTGCGCACGCCCGACGCCGACCGGGACCTCGACCACCATCACCATCGCATGATCGAATGGCGCGACGAGGATGACCGGCGCAAGCTGGTCCTGGACTGGCGTGCCGCCCGGCTGGCGCTGCTCGGGGCCGCTGCCGCCGGGTTTGCCGTGGCAGGAATCTGGCTCGTCCAGGGACTGTCCTCACCGCCGACGCCTGCCCGGGCGGCGGGCCCGGACGTGATGGCGGCGGTCGCGGGAACGCCCGCCGGCGTGGCGGCAGTTCTCCCGGCAGCGCCGGACGCCGGGCTGACACCCGCGGCTTCCGCGGGCGCTCCGCTGCCGCCGGACGCCAGCGCGCCGGAGATGGGAGATGACCGCATCGCACCAGACTCCAGCCCGGCCGAGCCCTCTCCCGCCACGGTCGAGGAGATCGTGGCCGACCGCTCGGGAGCGACCCTGGCCGTTGCCGAGGCCGGCGTCGGGGCGGCCGTGATCGACCACCGTCTGGTGGGGCCGCGGTCCCGGTTCACCCGGGGAGAGAAGGCATGGTTCTGGACCCGGACCCTCGGTGGGGCGTCCGGCGACCAGTTGCGCCACGTCTGGCTCCGGGACGGGCGAGTGGTGGCAACCTACGATCTCTCCATCGGCGGTCCCCACTGGCGCAACGCCAGCCGCCGGACACTCACCGAGCCCGGGCGCTGGACCGTCGAGGCGCGCGACCTCACAGGCCGTGTTCTGGCCAGGCGACGGTTGATCTGTGCCGCACCGAAGACGATGGCGGCCGGCAACTGAGCTGGCGCCGCGGAGCGCCGCCCGACCCGCGCGCAGCCTGCCAGGCCGGCAGCGGACCCGGTCGGGCCGCCCCGGCTCAGAAATGGTCGGTGCTGGCGCGTTCCCAGTGGCCGGCCCATCGGGGCGGGAAACCGTGCGTCTCGAGCAGGCCGCCCTCCGGGAGATACTCGTAGATCTCGTCGAACCGTCTGATCGTGGTGGCATCCACCCGCCGCAGGACCTCGTGCGGGGTCACGTCCTCGGGACTCTCGCAGCCGGTGCTGGCCATCAGTTCGACAAAACTCCGCATCGTGTCGTGATGATACCGGGCCACGCGTTCCGCCTTGTCGGCCACGACCACGCCGCTGTTGCGGAGCGGGTCCTGGGTCGCCACGCCCACGGGACAGGTATTCGTGTTGCACTTGCGTGCCTGGATACAGCCGAGGGCGAACATCATGGCTCGGGCGGCGTTGCACATGTTCGCGCCGAGGGCCAGCGCCCGGATCATGTGAAAACCGGTCACCACCTTGCCTGCCACGATCACACGGATCGAATCGCGCAGGCCGATTCCCCGCAGGGCGCTGTTCACGAACAGGAGTCCGTCCCGCATCGGCATGCCCACGGAGTTCGACAGTTCCACCGGCGCCGCCCCGGTGCCCCCCTCGGCCCCATCCACGGTGATGAAGTCCGGGAGAATGCCGGTGGCCAGCATCGCCTTGCAGATGCCGAGGAACTCCCGGTGATAGCCGATGCACAGCTTGAACCCCACCGGTTTGCCCCCGGAGAGTTCGCGGAGACGCTGGACGAACTCCAGCAGGCCGGCGGGTGTGGTGAAGGCGGAATGGGCCGGCGGTGAGATGACGTCGCGGCCCGCGTGGACGCCACGGATCTTCGCGATCTCCTGAGTCACCTTGGCCGCCGGCAGGATGCCCCCATGCCCCGGCTTGGCACCCTGCGACAGCTTGATCTCGATCATCTTGACCGATGGGTGTGCCGCGCGGCTCTCGAACATGCCCGCGTCGAAGTCCCCCTCCAGCGTCCGGCACCCGAAGTACCCCGTTCCGACCTGCCAGATCAGGTCTCCCCCTTCGGCCAGATGGTACGGGCTGAGCCCCCCCTCGCCGGTGTTGTGCGCGAACCCTCCCATCCGCGCCCCGCGATTCAGCGCACGGATGGCGTTCTTGCCGAGGGCGCCGAAGCTCATCGCCGAGATGTTCAGGTACGACGCCAGGTACGGTTGCCGGCACCCGGTGCCCCCCACACGGATCCGGGGCGGCTCGTCCGGCGCCGGTTTCGGGGCCAGGGAGTGGGTCATCCACTCGTAGCCGATCCGGTTCACATCGCGCTGGGTGCCGAACGGCATGGTGTCCCGGGCCCCCTTGGATCTCTGGTAGATCACCGAGCGAAACTCGCGACTGAACGGCGTCCCGTCGATGTTCGATTCGACGAAGTACTGCTGGATCTCGGGCCGGAACTCCTCGAACAGATAACGGATGTGGCCGACCACGGGGTAGATGCGCAGCAGCGAGTGGCTCCTCTGCAGCAGGTCGTGGATCCCGACGCCCACATACGGGATCAGAAACACCATCCCCCACAGCGCCGGCCGCCAGAAGAAGCCGCCCGCCAGGATGACGACCGCCGCTCCCACGGAGACGAGAAAGAAAACGCGTCGGGTCATCGGTCTCTCCCCATTCTGCCGCAGGGCGGTTGCCGGCGCGCTCGCCCGGCTCACCGGCAGGTCACACACACCCTGACGCGTGACACCGTATAACAAACGCCCGGCCGAGGATGGGCGGGATCATGCCCCCTCGACTACTCGCCGATGGTGAAGTCGATGGTCGCCGTGCCGTCATCGGCGACCGTGACCTGCTTCTCCGACGTCCCCAGCGCCTCGTGCCAGAGGCGAACCGTGTAGGTCCCCGCCGGGACATTGTCGAACGCGAACCGTCCGTTCTCATCCGTGAGCGTCACGAACGGATCGTCGGTGACGAACACGTACGCCGTCATCCACGGATGGACATCGCACTTGACCTCGACGACACCCGCCTTGCCCAGCTTCTGCTTGATGACCTTCCTGTACTTCGGATGGGCCATGTTGAACAGTGTGGCGTCGTCCTCGTAGGCGTGGACGTTGTGGAGCAGCGGGTCCTCGTTGACGAACTCGATCTCGTCATCCGGCCGGGCAATCTGCACCCGCGGACCGTACGCACAGCCCTTCTGGTGAATCGACGCCGCCAGAGGTTGCGGGTCACCGGCGGCACCCACGATGGTGATGACCGCGTTCTTCAGTCCCTTGCTGTCCGGTGAGACGACGAACGTCTCGTCGGGAATCTTGAGCCCGCACACCTCGAAATCCTGGGTCGTCTTGATCTTCTCGGGCCGGGGGTAGTCATCGGCGAACTTCACCACACCGCTGACCTTGCCACCGGCGAGCGTCGAACCGGGAAGCAGGGCCGTCACGAGGGCGGCTGTTGCGAGTGCTGATCTCCACATGGGTTTGCCTCCGCTGCTCAGCGCACCTTCCACTTGCTCTTCTTCGGCGCCAGAGTCTGTAGATATGCGTAAAGATCCTCGAACTCATCGGGAACGATGGCTTCACTATAATCCGGACAGAAGAACGGCGGCGGCGGTGCGGAGGCGTGCAGCGGAGCCACCTCGTGCTTCCGGCTCAGGCGTTTGCGCAACTCCTCCGGGGTGTAGTCGAGGGTCACCTTCGTCAGGGGCGGCATGACCTCGTGCGGGGCGGCGTTCGGGTTGCGGACCCCGCCCTTGCCCTGTTCACCGTGGCAACCCCAGCACGCCAGACGCTTGAAGACGAACTCACCACGCCGTGGGGCCTTGTTGTTGAGGAACATGTTGACCATGAATTCCCACGACTGCGCCTCGCTGTTGGCCTGGCCGCGAAGCGTCTCCAGGTACGCCGAAAGCGCCGTGATCTCCGGCGCGGACAGGTGAAAGTTCGGCATGAAGGTGTCGGGCTTGAATGCCGGCGGATCCTTCAACCAGACCTGTTCCCAGTCCCGCGTCTTGCGCAACCCGAGCCAGGTGAGGTCGGGGCCGACGAACCGCCCCTCCTTGCCAAGACGGTGACAGGCGCGACAATCGAGCGCCCGGAAGAGTTCCTCTCCCTTCTCCACGGGTGTGCCCGGACCCGAGAGAATGGCATCTGCGTGCACCGGCGTGGTCATCCTGGTGAGGCTCGAGATGAGGAGTTCGAACTCTTCCGGGGTGAAATCGAACTTGGGCATCTTCGTGTTCGGCTTGACGGATTGCGGGTCTTTCAGCCAGCGCCGGAGCCAGTCCTGTGTGCGCCGTGCCCCGACCCGGTTCAGGATCGGACCCACGGTCCCTCCATCATCGGTGATCGTGTGGCACGTCGTGCACTGGAACTTGGCGACGATCGGGCCGTTCAGGAACGCCTCCTGAGGCGTTCCCGTCCACCCGTCGGCCCCCTGCGCGATACCGGCGGCGGTGACGCCACCGAGCAGCATGCAGATGGCCAGAACCCTGCTCGCCGATCTTCTCACTCCGGCGCCCATGGTCCGTCGAGCCTCAGTGGCCCATGCTCATCATCTTCTTCATCATCTCGGGCACCTTGCCCACCTCGATGGCCTCACCATCGGACAGCGTGGTGATGTACGACGCCAGTGCCCGCGACTCATCGCTCTGCAGCGGCATGGGCTGCGCTCCCATGAACATCATGATGCAGTTGTTGTCCATCTCGGGCAGCGTGATCACGCGATCGTTGGGCACCTTGAACTTGGGGAACGTTGCCGCGGCTCCCGCCAGCGACGGGACAGGCAGTTCGTACGGCTTGCCGGTCAGCTCCGACTTCATCGGCGTCGTCACGGTCCCGCCGGTGGTGGCGCCACCCGGGTGGCACGTGGCGCAGGCCCGGCCGTTGGTCGACAGCTTGGTGTCGTTGAACAGCTCCTTGCCACGGGCAATGGCCGCCTTCTGCTTCGACATCATGGCCTGGGGCAGCTTGGTGCGCATGGCCTCCATGTTGCCCATGTACTTGTCCATGTTCTTCATGGCCCCGCTCTTCATCATGTCCATCTGGGCCGGCGAGAGAGGAGTGCCGGGATGGAATGCCGGCGCCATCATCCCCTTGGCCGCCGGTGCCGCGCTCTTCTTCTTTTTCTTCTTGGCCTGTGGCCCACTGATCAACAGCGCCGCTCCGATCAGCACCAGGCCGCCCACCATCAGACTCTTCTTCCAGTTCACCATCGGCTCCTCCTTCTTTCCCCCGGTCAAGGGACGTGTCGCAGGGTTCGTGATCTCGTGAGGGTTCTGACAGCCGCCGGGCGCCATCCGCCAGGAATCGTCATCGCAACGCCGGGCGGACTCACCGGGCCATGGCGCATGGGCATGGATTCATGACGATCTGGCATGGGCCGGGTCCTGTTCACCTCCGGCCGGCGTTGCTCGCCACGATTGCCCGGGAAGTGCAGGCTGACTGGTGGTGGTCGCGGTGATCCGCGCTTCAGGGACACACATCCACCCCGATCCGCCGCCGAACGGCGGGCACGCGGGCCTAAACAAGAGGGTGGAGATCGATATTCCCGGGCGGATCGCTTGCTCATGCGCGCCCATCCGGTCTCCCTGGATCGCTGCCGGCGTACCGGCCGGCCAGCAGGCCCAGAACTCTGTCGGCCAGCTCACGCTGCTCGCTGAGCACGGGAACCTTGGCCTGGGCGCAGACGACGGGATCGATGTCTCGCATCGAGCGGTAGAACAGGCCGGGCGGAAGCGGGATGACGACGGGCGGCCCCAGGCCCCGGCGCCGCCGGCTGGTCCGGTAGTCCGCGTTGATCTCCTGCAGGGTATCATCGAGGGCGGATGCCAGGCGCGCCGTGTGTGGCGATCCACCGGGGAACTCCACCAGCCACTCATGGTGGTGGGGATGACCGTCGCGGGCTGGCCGCGGCACGACGTGAAAGGCCAGAACGCCCAGACCCGCCTCTGCCGCCGCCTGGCGGACCGCGGTTCTCACATCTGACCCCAGGAGTCTCTCGCCGTAGCTGTCCAGAACCTCGGCGGTGCGGCCTACGAGGCGCAATCGCGCCGGAATCCGCCCGTCGAACTGGACGATATCGCCCACCTCGCATGCCCAGAGGCCACTGCACGTGCTGACGTACGGCACATACGACACGCCCGGCCGGACCTCGGCGAGTGTGTGCCGCACCGGCCGGGGCCGGTGCAAGTCGGCGAGCGACACGAACTCGACGAAGGCGCCGCAGTCCGGGTGGAAGGTCATGGCCGGATCTTCCGCATCGGCCTGAAAGGCAAGAGCCGCCTCGGAGGCCACGTAGGTCTCCTGGTAGGCCATCGCCTCGAGACCGATCAATTCCCGCAGACTGGCCAGATACGGCCGCAGCGGCACGGCATTGGACACCAGCAGGCCGAGGTGCGGCCAGATCTCGCCGACGCTCCCCACGTGGGCGTGATGGAGGCGGTTGTATTGTGCCATCGCCCGCTCCAGGAAGACCAGGGCCCAGCTCGGCGCCATCGCCAGCATCCGGACATCCCGCCGCACGGCAACGGCGGCGATCGCATCGAGCTGCTCGAACAGATCGCCGATGCGGCGCAGCCGGTCCGGCACCCGCCGCCGGGCGGCCAGCCGGCGCAACCACGGATGGGAACGCGCCCAGTGGTCAGCCAGCAGGCCGCTGAGTTCCCCGAACCGGACCCGCGGGTCGGCCGGCTCGGTCTGCACGGCGCCGACCAGCGAGATGACCATGCCGGCGGCAAACCCGGCACTTCCGGTCCTGGCGGCGCGCGCCGCGGGAATCGCCGCCCCGAAGCGACCCATGTGGCCCAGCATCTCGTCACTCATGGGCATCTGCTTGCGGGAACCGGTCGTTCCCGACGACACCGCGAAGGTGCGGATGACGCCGGGCCACAGTACGTCCGCCTCGCCCTGACGCATGCGGGAGATGGCGGGTTCGAGATCGGCGTGAGTGGTCAGCGGCACGCGCTCCCGGAACGAGGCGATCAGGTCGTCCCCCTGGCGGAGTTCGCCCAGCCGGTGCCTGCGCCCCCACTCCGTCCCGGCCGCCCGTGACACCAGCCGCTGGAGCGTGGCCCGCTGTGCTTCCATCGGCCGGGCCAGCGCCCCGCACAGCGTGCGGTACCGACGCGCCAGAACCCGGTTCAGGAAGAACCCGGCCGGACCGGTCACAGGCGCACCGTGGTGTCCATGCGTTGCCGGCGATCGTCACGCCGCGGATGATCCCGGTTCTGATGCAGGCCACGGCTCTCCTGCCGGCGGCGCGCACAGCACACCACGAGCTCGGCGACGGTGAGCATGTTGCGGCGTTGCACCTCGTCCCGTGTGGGACCGGTCGAAGAACACGTCCGGGCCGGCGCGGCCCGGACGGCCAGTTCCTCTGCTGCCTGGGCCAGCGTCGCGTCATCGCGCACGACCCCCGCGGCCCGCCCCATCAGGTCGGGCAGATCGATACCGGTGAACGGTCCGGTCGCGTGACCAGCCCCGGCGCGGTCGTCCCTCACCATGTCCGCACTGACACGGGCCGCCTCGCCCTCCGGCCAGGCCGCTGCCGCCACGGCATCCGGCTGCGCGAGGACCTCGCGCGTCAGGGCGGCGGCGGCGTCCGCGAACACCAGCGCCTCCAGCAACGAATTGGACGCCAGGCGGTTGGCACCGTGCAGCCCTGTGCAGGCGACCTCTCCCACCGCAAGAAGACCGGCCACGTCGGTCCGTGCCACCAGATCGGTCCGCACGCCACCGCAGAGGTAGTGGGCCGCCGGGGCCACCGGGAGCGGCTCGTTCGCCATGTCGATTCCCGCCGCCAGGCAGCGCGCAAAGATCCCGGGGAAACGCTCCTCGACGAAACCGGCGGGCAGGCCGGTGGCATCCAGGAACACGCAGGTCTCCTCACTCGTGGCAAGCACCTCGTGGATGGCCCGCGCCACCACATCCCGGGGAGCCAGGTCGGCGAGAGGGTGAACCGACTGCATGAATCGCGTGCCGTCTCGCGTCCGCAGCACCGCGCCCTCACCGCGCAGCGCCTCCGAGATCAGGAACGGTGGCTGTCCCGTCCCGGCCAGGCAGGTGGGATGAAACTGGACGAACTCGAGATTGGCCAGCGTCGCCCCGGCCCGCGCCGCCAGGGCAAGCCCATCGCCGGTGGCGATGGCGGGATTGCTGGTGCGCCGCCACAGTCGACCGGCCCCCCCGGTGGCCAGCAGCGTGACCCAGGCGGTGAGACGCCGGAGACGCTTCCCGGGCACATCCAGAACCTCCGCGCCCACCACACGTCGCGCCTGCCGCCCGTCACCGGCGGTGAGCAGGTCGACGGCGCAATGGTTCTCATGCACCTCGATGTTCGGATGGGCCCGCGCGCGGGCCAGCAGGGCGCGCTCGATCTCGCGGCCGGTGGTATCTCGGTGGTGGACGATGCGGCGGCGGGAATGCCCTCCTTCCCGGCCGAGGGCGAGCCGCGTCGCGGCGGCCGGGCCGCCCGCGCTCCGGTCGAACACCGCCCCGGCCGCGAGCAACGCCTCGATCATCGCCGGGCCGCGCGCCACGACGTGCCGGACCACATCCGGGTGGCACAGCCCGGCTCCAGCTTCCAGCGTGTCCGCCTCGTGCCGGGCGAAGGAATCGACGGACGACTGGACCGCCGCGATGCCCCCCTGGGCAAGATTCGTGGCGGTGTCCGCCGCGGTCTTCTTCGTCACCACCATGACGCGCCCATGGTCGGCAACGCCCAGCGCATAGAAGAGCCCGGCGATGCCACTGCCAAGCACCAGGACGTCAGTTTCCTGCGGAGCGGACATGGGCGTTCCCCCGGCGTCGCCACCCGGGGCCTCGGTGGCAGGCGCGCCGCGGGCATTCTATGATGCGGGCATGCAGGAAGCTCCGCGGCACGCAAGCTCCGCCAGCCACTCGACCATCTCGGTCCTCGACTTCGGGGGACAGTACGCCCATCTCATCGCGACGAAGGTCCGCTCGCTCGGTGTCTACGCCGAGATCCGCGACCCAGACGACCCGGCCGAGAGCTTCCGGGACTCCACCGGCATCATCCTGTCGGGCAGCCCCGCCCTGAGCGCTCACGATGAGGACGCCGGGTGGAGCCGGTCGATCCTGGACATGGGGCGGCCGATTCTCGGCTTCTGCTTCGGCCATCAGGAGATCGCCAAGCACGCCGGCGGCGCGGTGGAGCACACGCGCCGCGAATACGGCGCGGCCACCCTTCACATCGTGGCGGGATCTCCCCTGCTCGAAGGACTCGACCGCGAGGAGACGGTCTGGATGAGCCATGGCGACACGGTCACCCGTCTGCCGGACGGCTTCGTGGAGCTGGGCTATTCCTCCGGCGGTGACGCGGCATCCGACCGCCACCGCTTCGCGGCCATCGCCTGCGAGGCCCGGCACCAGTACGGTCTGCAATTCCACCCGGAGGTGGACGATACGCCGTGCGGTCTGACCATCCTGCGAAACTTCGTGCTGGGCATCTGCGAGGCCCGACCGGACTGGTCGGTGGGAGGCCAGGTCGAGGAGCGAGCGGCGGCCATCCGTGACACCGTCGGGGAGCGTGAGGTTCTGCTCCTGGTCTCCGGCGGCGTGGATTCCACCGTGGCGGCGAAACTGCTGGCGCATGCCCTCGGCACGGAACGCGTCAAGCTGCTGCACATCGACAACGGTCTCATGAGAAAAGACGAGAGCGCCGGCGTCGTCGAGCGCATGACGCGCCTGTCGCTGGCGCCCAGCCTTCACCACGTCGACGCGAGCGAGGAGTTCCTCGCGGCCCTGGCCGGCCTGACCGACCCGGAAGAGAAGCGGCGCGCCATCGGCAACACGTTCGTGGCGGTCTTCGAGCGCGAGGCGGTGCGCCTCGGCCTGGGTGATGTTCTCCTGGGACAGGGTACCATCTACCCGGACACCATCGAGACCGGCGGCACGCGGCGCGCCGCCGTGATCAAGACCCACCACAACCGCGTGCCCCTGGTGCAGGAGATGATGCGCGCCGGACGGGTCGTGGAGCCGCTCCGGGACCTGTACAAGACAGAGGTCCGTGACCTGGGCAGGGCCCTCGGCCTGGACGCGTCGAGCATCGACCGACACCCGTTTCCCGGCCCGGGGCTGGGCATCCGCGTCGCTGCGGCCGACCGGGTCCCCGCTTCGTATGACGCCGGCGCCCTGCAGCAGGCCCTCGAGCCGGTGGTGTCCGGGTCGGGCCTGAGCGCCGTGCCGCTCCCGGTGCGCAGCGTCGGGGTCAAGGCCGACCTGCGCAGCTACGAGCACCCGGTGCTGCTGTGCGGCCCCCATCCTGGGTGGGAGACGCTCACCGGTCTTGCCACCCGGATCACGAAGCAGGTGCCCGGCATCAACCGGTGCCTGTTCGAGGTCAGCGACCGCCGGCCGGAGCACGCGCGCCTGGTGCCTGCGACGGTGACGCGGCCGCGGCTCGACCTTCTGCGCGAGCTGGACCAGATCGTGATGAACGCGCTGTCGCGGCACGACCTGATGACGACCATCTGGCAGTGCCCGACCGTGCTCGTCCCGGTCAGCCTGGATGGGCACGGCTCCGAGCTGGTCGTCATCCGCCCGGTGCTCTCGGCGCGCGCCATGACCGGCCGGCCGGCCTGGCCCGGCGACCGCTGCGTCCACGAGATCACCGGAGAGATCCTGGCGTTCGAGGGCGTCGGGGCGGTGGCCATCGACGTGACCACCAAGCCGCCGGCCACCATCGAGTGGGAATGATCTCGCCGCGCCGCTTGCCCCGGGCACCGGCCGGGATGAATGTTGAGACAGGATGGCCAGCTTCGGGCAACGACTGAAGGGGCAACGCGAGGCCCGCGGGATCACTCTCGACGAGATCGGGACGGCCACCCGCATCGGCCGCCGCTATCTCGAGGCCCTGGAAGAAAACGACCTCTCGCGCCTGCCCGGGGGCGCCTTCGCGCGGGGCTTCGTGCGCTCCTATGCCGACTTCGTCGGCCTCGACACCGACGCGGTGCTGGAGGCGTACGCCGAGGAGGAGTCCGCGCAGGGTGTGGCGCGGGCGGACGAGGACCACGAGATGCTCCAGGAGCTGGCCAAGGCAGCCGCGCGGACGCGGGCCGGGCGCCGGCATGGCCCCTGGCTCTCCTCCTCACCGGCCACCCGACAGGTCCTCGTCCTGGGGCTGGCGGTCGGCCTCGCGCTGGTGGTGAGCTGGCTGTGGTGGCGCGGCCTCACAGCTCCGTCCACCGGGGCGCCGGACGTCATCGTGTCGGCCGACGAACCGGCTGCCGGAGTCGAGTCGGCTGCCCCGACCACCGGTCCTCCGAGCCGGGACGAAGCACCAGGCGGCGCCCTGCCGGCGCGCACGTTGCCGGCTCCCCCCCCCTCTCCCCGCTCCTCCGGGACCCGCGCACCCATCTCCGCCGCTCCGCCGGTCTCTCCCCCGGCTGCCGCGCCGACGAGCCTGCTGAGGGTGTCCGAATCACACCTGGGAACCGGCGTGGTGCACCGTCAGATCGTCGGCGAAAGCGACCGCTTCGTCGAGGGGTCACAGGTCTATTTCTGGACACGGGCCATCGGCGGGGAGCCCGGCACCATCCTGACGCATGTCTGGCTGCATGACGGGACCCCGGTCGCCACCGTCAACCTCGCCCTCGGCGGGCCCCACTGGCGCACCTATAGCCGCAAGACCCTCCGCGGTCCGGCGGCCGGTCGCTGGAGTGTCGAGGCCCGGGACGGTGCCGGTCGGGTCCTGGCCCGGGGAACATTCGACTGCATCCCGGACGATGCTGCAGCACCATCGTCAGGTTGACCGCCACCGGGGATGAGGATACGTTCTCATCAGGAACGTCCCATGGCATCGAGTCCGTCATCCGGAATTGCAACTCCCTCTCCGGGCGTGCCCCTGGACAGGATCCTCGCCTCAGGAGCCGCCATCGACCCGGTCACCAAGGCGGAGCTGGACCTGGGCGACACGGTGATGGTCACCACCCGGAACTCCGTCTACTGCCTGTGCGCGATGGGCGACGAACTGTTCGCTGTCTCCGGCGGCTGGTTCGACCGTGACGATCCGACGGCCCCACAGACCCTGGCCATCAACGGCTGCACCTGGGGGGGAAGCGTGATCAAGCACGACATCGTGGCCGCACCGGGACTGTTCCTGGAGTTCGCCAACGGCGTCAAGACCACCCGCATCCAGCGCGTCCAGGTCGTCCGCGCCCGGCCGGGCGAGACCGCGCACTGACTCCGGCCGCTCTCCGCCCATCTCTTCGATGGACTCCGCCCGCGTGAGTGCAGGCCGGTTCGATATCGACGTGGCCCTCGCCACCTGTGCCGCGCTGCCCGAACCCGATCCGGACGCCGTCCCTCTGACCGCCGCCCTGCAAGACGCCGGCCTGGCGGTGACGACCCTGGCCTGGGACGCCGCCGACAGCGACTGGGCGAGAGCATCGATGACCGTGCTGCGCTCGACCTGGAACTATCCGCTCCGGCCGGAGGCCTTCCGTGCCTGGCTCGAACAGGTGGCCCGCGCCACGCAACTGTGGAATCCCCTCTCCGCCGTGCGGTGGAACCTCCACAAGAGCTACCTTCTCGACCTGGCCCGCGACGGCATCGAGGTCACCCCCACCCGGATCCTGACGGCCGGCTCCGGTGCCACGCTCTCGGCCGTGACCCGGGCCTGCGGCTGGCAGGACGTCGTGGTCAAACCCGCCATCTCCGCGGCGTCCTTTCGCACGCAGAGGATCCGTCCCGGCGACGGCGAGGCGGGAGAGGCTCACCTGAGAGATCTTCTCGCCACACACGATGTTCTGGTGCAGCCGTATCTACCTTCGGTGGAGGATCACGGGGAACGGGCCCTGGTCTGGATCGATGGGGCTCTCACCCACGCGATCCGCAAGACGCCCCGCTTCAGTGGCCAGGATGAGTCGGTGTCGGGCGAGTCGATGCCCATCTCGCCGGATGAGGCGCGACTGGCCCGGTCGGTCCTGTCGCACGTCGAGGACGGGCTCCTCTACGCCCGCGTCGATGTGGCTCCCGGTCTCGACGGCCGGCCGGTGATCATGGAGCTCGAACTGATCGAGCCGTCGCTGTTCTTTCCACAGTCGGATGAAGCACTCCAGCGGTTCGTGGCGGGCGTTCGCCGTCGTCTGGACGCCCTCCGCTCCGGCGAACGCGCTCTCTGAGGTCTCCCCGGCTCCGTCACGCGGTGCGCCGATCCCACTCCCACGCAGGCCTCAGTCCCGCGCGGTCCAGCCACCGGGAAATCTCTTCCGGCGAGCGCTGGTCGCCCGTCGCGAACTGCTCGCCCGCCGGGGTCGTGTCGGGTCCGTAGCCGCCCGGTCGCGTGCTGCTTCCGGCGCTCATCTGCGTGATGCAGACCGGCACCAGGCGGTTTCTCAGGGCGACCGATTCGCGCGTCGACAGGACCAGGCCGGCCTGCGGGAAGGCCAGACGCAGCGCCGCATACGCACGGATCAGGAACTCGTCCGAGACGGGGAACTCGATGGAGAAGCCGGCAGGGGCATCGTGGATGCGGGGCAGGCTGAACGCCAGCTCCCGGTCGGGAAAGCGGGCGAGCAGGTATGCCGCGTGGCGCACCAGCGCCAGCAGATCGTCGCGCGGGTCGGACAGCCCGAGGAGCACACCGAGGCCGAGATGTTGCATGCCCGCCTCGGCGGCGCGCTCGATCCCCTCGAGCCGCCAGTCGTAGGCCGCCTTGGGACCACGCCGATGATGGCGCGCATAGTTCGACTCGTCATAGGTCTCCATGTAGAGCGTGACGCCGGTGGCACCGGCGGCAGCCAGCACGGCATACGTCCGTGTGCTCTGGGGCGCCACCTCGATGGCGGGATGCATCCCGGACGACACCAGACACCGGATCGCACGCGTCAGAAACGTCTCATCGACCCGGGCCGGGAATTCGCCCGCCACCAGCACCACATGACGGAAGCCCCGGCTGCGCAGAACAGACGCCTGCTCCTCGATCTCGCCCATCGAGAGCCGCCGGCGCGCGATCTTCCGGGAGAAGCCGAACCCGCAGTACGGACAGTCGTTGACGCACTCGTTGGACAGATAGATCGGCGCGTACAGGCGCACCGCGCGCCGATGGCTCGAATCCGGGGCCAGGTGAGCGGCACGGGTCGCTGCCGCGGCTTCCCGCTCGAGGCGGGCGACCGGCACGGCCGAATCCAGTGCCGCCGCGGCCGCGGCCACCCGCCCGGACGGGTCCCGCTCATCGGCCAGCGCTGCGCGCGGCCACCTCGCCGGTCCCGGCGAGCGACCCTCGAGGCGATCAGCCGTGCGGGCCAGGGCCGCCAGGAACCGCCGCTCGGCGGGTGGCACAGTCAAGGTGCCCGGCGGTGTGGCATGCCATCGGGCGGCCAGGAACTGATACCGCCAGCGCTCCAGACGTTCCGCCACACCATGTCGCCGGGCGACGTCTTCCACCGGCGGCCGGCGCAGGGGCGCGCCCGCCGCGCGCAGGAGTCCAAGTCGATGCTCGGCGTGGTCGCCGGACGCGGCCACCCACGATTCCAGGTCGGCCAGTTCCGGGACGCGACCCCCGGCGGACGGCGATGCAGGCCTCCTCGGAGCCGCACTGTCGAAGATCTGCCTCTCGGTCATCCTCGTCCTCGGTACGATCTGGAACCGTGCGCCGGTCGGTCCGGTGAGCGAGCCAGCCGCTCGAGACGATGGAATCACACGGCGTCCTGACGGACAATGGCGGGCGCGGGGCCGCCCGGGTGCGTGCGGCGCCGGCCGACCGGCGCGCGGTTACCAAACCGTCATTGAAACCCGGGCGCCGGCGCGCGATCTTTTCAATGAGGATTGCGGTTCCCCCCCGATGATGAGCAGGCATCACCAGAAGCCCAGGCGCGGCAAGACCGTCGACGCCCAGATGCTCCACTATCTGGATGTCCTCGGCCTGAAGGCAGGCGCCAGTCCGGATCAGATCGCGGTGGCCTACTTCAGTGCCCGCAAGGCCCTGGCCGCACGCGGCACCGCCCGCGCGGAGGAGCGCGCCGCGACCATCGACCACGCCTTCGCCATTCTCAAGGCCCGCGCGCGCACCCGGCCGGCCGACATCATTCAGCGGCAGGTCAACCGCTTTCTCATCGCCGCGGTCATCACCCTCGCCATTCTCTCGGGATTCTCCGCGTTTCAGGTCAACCGGCGCCTGCGGCCGTACCTGGTCTCGTTCAGCGCCGGGGATCACGTCTACCGGGCCGACAACCGGAGATCCTTCGGCACGGTGGTCTACGACGACGCCAGCCATCCGTTCGCTGACGGCTCCCGCCGGCATGCCTACCGCATCCGGCTCGATGACGCGTCGGGAGAGATCTGGATGAGCGCCCGAACCGCGACCAAGGCGCTGCGCAAGGAGTGAAGCAGCGCCCGATCACCGGCCTCTTCCGCCGGCGCCGGACACTCAGCGGGCCTCCCGCCGGCGAGCCCGTACAGGGCCAGCCTCCGGCAGCCACGCCGGGCGGCAGCCGCGTCGCCCATCCGGTGGGCCAGTTCCACGCTGAACCGGGCGACACGATGGCCGAGACTCCAGCCGAGTTCACCGCCAGCCAGCAAGGCCTCGAGCTGCCCGCGGGCGGCCTGCAGCCGCCCCGCGGCGGCGAGACAGCGCGCCCGGCCCAGCAGCGACTCCCGCCGGTAGGGCCCCTCCCCGGCGGCGACGAGAGCATCAAACACGCCGGCGGCCTCGGAGATGCGTCCCTCGTCGAGAAGCCGCATGCCCCGGGCAAACCGTCGCGGAGAATCGCCGGTCCGTTCCATCACCCGTTGCCGGGCGTGGGTGAGGATGAGCGATTCGAGCGGTTCCGCCTCCAGACCGGTGAGCTGACGCCGACAGCGATCCCAGTCCTTCTCGTCCAGCAGGCAGGACACCAGTCGCGGCAGTGCATCCGGGCCGATGAGGGTCAGCAGTTCCTCGACGGCGAGGGCATCCAGGGGATAATCCTCCGCCGAGTGACGGGTCGTGGCCAGCTTCCGGACCAGATTCAGGGGCGATTCGGCCGGACGGGAGGCGATGGCGGTGTCGAGTTTTTGCATCGCCTCCCCTGCCAGGTGGACCGCCAGTCCCTCCCGCAACCACACCGGAAGAGATCCGTACTCCTCGCCCATGGCGTGGCCGAGGCTCACGTGCACCATCTCGTGCTCCAGGACCGTGGCCACGCGCCGTGTGTCGGCCCGCAGAGATCGCAGATCGAGATCGATGACCCACGGGCGCGTCCGGTTGCCATGCACGGTGCGAGCGACCTGGGGGTGGACGGCGAAAGACCTTGCCCTGCCCCCCGTCAGCCGGACCTCGACCTTCGCCGGTGGACCGGTCAGGCCGAGTCGTCGGCGCGCCATCTGCTGGGATTCGAGAGCCAGTTCGGGGAGCCGGGCGATCAGGGCGAACCATCCGGCGCCGGGATCGAGAACGGCTGACACCGTCCGGTCGCCCGAGAGGCCGGGAGATGTTCGCCCAGGTCGCGCCTGGACGCGAGAGAGATACAGACCGATGGATGCGATCGCCAGGGCGAGGGACAGAACGAGCGTTCTCCGGGTGACGAACCGGACCCACCGCGTGCCGTCGTCCGTCCGCGATCGGTCGGTCACCGGTCGGTCGCGTGACGTCCGGACTGTCTCCGGCGCCGCCGGGAGCGGAACCGGGACCGGGTGATGCCGAGCATGCGGGCCGCCGCCGTGATATTGCCGCCGGTGGCGACCAGAGCCTGTTCCATGAGGCTGTCGGCCAGGACATCGAGATCGATGCCGGTGTCGGGAAGTCGGAATCCGACGCCGACGCTGCGAGCGGCCGACTCCGGGGCCGATGCCGGGTCACGCCCCGGTTCCTCCCGCAGACCCCGGAGGTGGCGCACGTCCACGGGGGACGGGCCGGCGAGCACGACGGCGCGCTCCAGCACGTTCTTCAGTTCACGGACATTTCCCGGCCAGTCGTACTCGTCGAGCAGCCGCGCCACTGCATCAGACATGGGCCGGTGCATGCCGCCGTACTTGCTCCTGAACCGGCGCAGAAACGCGCTGGCCAGCGCGGGAATGTCGTCTCGCCGTTCTCGCAGCGGACACAGCTGCACCTGAAATGCCGAGAGACGGAAGTAGAGGTCGGAGCGGAAGCAGCCGTCCTCGATGGCCTGCTCCAGATCGACGTTGGTCGTGGCGACGATGCGCACGTTCACCGGGCGGCCGACACTGCCGCCCACCGGCCGGATGGTCTTCTCCTCGATGGCAGTGAGGAGGTTCCCCTGGACGCCCGGTTGAAGGTGTCCGATCTCATCGAGATACAGCGTGCCGCCCTCCGCCGCCTCGAACAGACCCTTCCGCGCCACCTTGGCATCGGTGAATGCACCGCGCTCATGTCCGAACAGTTCGGACTCCACGAGGGTCGGCTGCAGGTTGGTACAGTTGACCTCGATGAAGGGCGCGTCACCCGCGGAGACCAGACGATGGTAGTAGCGCGCCACCAGTCCCTTGCCGGTGCCGGTCTCGCCGGTGATCAGGAAGGGCGGTGTGGCCGCCGGAGTCAGGCGAGATGCGGCGCGCGCCAGGTTCTTCACCTGGGAGCGAACGTCCCGCATCTGCACGGACGACCCGATCGGCGTGGTGAATTCTCCCGAGCCCGCATCCCGCGCCCGCAGATAGGCGAGTTCCTGGCGCACCTGCGCCTCGGCCATGCTCCGCCGCAGGACGGTCTCCAGTTCCCCGAGGTCGACCGGCTTGCGGAGAAAATCCCGGGCGCCCGCCTTCATGGCCGCCACCACCGGCTCGAAGCCGTGGTGCGCAGACATCACGATGGCCGGCTCGCTGCAACCGGCATCGCGCATGCGGGCCAGGAGAGCCAGGCCGTCGCACCGGGGCATCCGAATGTCGGTCGCCACTGCATCGAAGGATCGGGTCCGCAGCCTCTCCCACGCCTCATCGCCATCGGCGGCCGTTTCCACCACGAAGCCGCGGCGGGAGAGGTAGCGGGCCATCGAGTCGACGAGAACCGCCTCGTCATCAACGATGAGAACCCGGTGATTCACGTCCCCGTTCCGGGGATCCGGATCCGGACGCGGGTTCCGTCACCTTCCCGGGAGAGGATCTCCATCTGCCCCTGGAGAGATTCGACCACCTTGCGGGCGATGGTGGTTCCCAGGCCGGTCCCGTGTGACTTGGTGGTGAAGAACGGCTCGGTGACCCTGGAGAGCGTGTCCGCGTCGATGCCCGGACCATCGTCTCTGATCTCGATGCAGACCGCATCGCCATCGCGGCCGGCCGACACGGCGATGGTCGATCCTTCCGGCCCGGCCTCGACGGCATTCTCCATCACCGCGAGGATGGCTCGCTCGAGTCGTTCGGGATTGGCCACCACGGTGAACGGCCTCTCCGCCGCGTCGCTGTCAACATGGATGCTCTTGTGGCCGCTCTCGGCCTCGATACGGAGTTGATCGGCCACGTCGGTGACCAGAGCGCAGGCATCCACCTCCACCCGATTCTCCCGGCCCAGCCGGCTGAAATCCAGAATCTGGACCAGGTGTCGCTCGATGCGATCGACCAGCCGCACCGTCTGGGTCGCGGCCTCGGCGGAGGCCTCACCCTCGGTCGCCTGCGCCAGGGCACGGATCGAGGCGAGCGGATTGCGCAGCGAGTGGGCGACGGACGCGGCCATCTCCCCCACCGCGGCGAGGCGCTCGGTCTCGATGAGCCGGTCCCGCGCCTCATGAAGATCGTCGAGACTGCTCCGCAGACTCCTGTTGAGCTGGTCCACCTCGTCCCGCTTCTCGCGCACCGTGGCGAACAGCCGCGCGTTCTCTATACAGACCGCCCCCACGGACGCGATGGTCTCGGCGACCCGTCGCTCCCACGTCGTGAACTCGTCGGTCGTCTCCATGCCGCGCACGAACGACAGCACGCCCATCAGATCGCCCTGCCGCAGCATGGGCACCGCCAGGATCGAGCGAACACCGGCGCTCTCCAGGGCGCTGCGTTGCTGCTCGAAGCGAGTGTCGGACGCCGTATCATCGATCTGCACCGGCTGGCGCACCAGGGCGACCGCCTGGATCTCCGGATATTTGTCCAGATCGATGCTCACCGGGCCACCACGCTCGTGGAGTTCGGAGGAGAGAATGCGGGCCCGCCCGGTCTCACCCGGCTCGAGCTGAACCACGGAACAGCGCCGGCAGGGAATCATCTCGGCGGCCCGTGTCGTCAGCAGACGCAGGACCTCTCGCCCCTCGAGGGCGGACGCCACGATGCGACCGACCTCGACCAGGCGCTCGAAGTCCGCCTTCTCCCGCTCCAGCCTCAGGTTGGTGGCGTCGAGATCTTCCCGGAGGATCTTCTCCGCCTCGAACTGCTTCTCCAGGTCGGCGCCCATGTCGATGAAGGCCGCCTGGACCTGCGCGAACTCATCATGGCGCGGAGGCCCGAAGGACACCCGCCGGTTCCCGAGCCGGATCTGGGTGGCCGCGGACTTGAGTTCCTCCAGCGGCTCGAGGAGCAATCGATGGAGCAAATAGCCAAATCCCACCGACAGCCCCACGCCGACCACGATGGCCAGGAACAGCCAGACATGGGCGCGGCGCAGCCGATCGCTGGTGGCGAGATTCGCCTGGACGAATTCCTCGTCGAACAGGCGGCTCAGAGCCTGCTGGTGCTTGCGAATGCCGACCGAAAGCTGCCGATCGTAGGACGGCATGCCGCGGAGATCCTCCGGCGACCCGTCGCCATCTGCCCTCCCGGCGAGGCTGTTCCAGAACCCTCGCACCTCCGCGCGCAGAGCCAGCACCCGATCGCGGGTCTCGCTCGGAAGACCGCTGTTCCTGAGATCGTCGAGACTCCGCAGCACATCATGCACATCCGAGTCGAAGGAGCCGCGGCCGACGGTTCCCACCGTCGCACCGAGCCGGTCTCCGACGGTGAGCACGCTGTCGAGATCCGACCAGACTCGATTCAGGAGAATGCGCTGGCTGTTGAGCTGCCGCAGATCGGCCTCCGAGCGGCGCGTCTGGGACAGGTAGTTCAGGCCCAGAGAGCCGAGCGAGGCGATCGACAGCACGACGCCCAGGAAGGTCAGGTGGATCTTGAGTCGGAGTGACATGAACGATACGTACTTTCCCTTACCCGTCTCGATGCACTGAACCCCAGGCATCCATCCGTCCTGCAGCGTCTCGCCGGAGCGAACTCGAGACACAACAGGACACGATGGGGGACAACGTAAGTTGCCGTGTTTCGCCGGGCAACCCGGCAAGCCCTCGCGGATCGGGATCGAGCATGACGAAAACGACGCGGGGGCTCTCGCCTCCCGCGCCGCCGGCCCGCAGAGATCCGTGCGGATCGATCGTCAGTACTTCCACTGGATGAACACTCCATCTTCCAGCACGATGTCGCTCTCCGAGTCGCTGTACAGGCCGGTCACGACGTCACTGTCCTGCTTGCCATCCTTGCCGAACGAGAAGATCCGGTACCGCACGCTCAGGCGAGAGCCGTTCGTCGACGAGTCGCTGTCATCGTCGCCGCCGTCGTCGCTGTCGCCGTCGTCGCCGTCGTCGTCATCGTCATCGCTGTCGTCGCCGCCGTCGTCGTCGCTGTCGTCATCGTCGTCGTCGTCATCGTCGTCGTCATCATCATCGTCGTCGCTGTCGTCTTCGTCGTCGTCGCTGTCGCTGTCGTCATCGTCGTCATCATCGTCGTCGCTGTCGCTGTCGTCGTCATCGCCGTCGTCATCGCTGTCGTCATCG
>JBHHZI010000043.1:0-22129 GCA_046757965.1 Acidobacteriota bacterium
CCATGGTGAACCTCATCCGCGACCCGTATCGATTTCCCGTCTCCGGACGGGTGGATGTCGAGGTGCAGGACCACGTTTTCGTCCTCACGGGAACCGGCCCACGGCTCCTGGATCGCCTCGAGGCCCTCGATGTCGCCGCGCTCGTCGCCGATCGCAGCCGTCTGCGGGACGAGATGACCATCAACCCCGATCTCGGGCGTCTGCGCGTCCATACCGGCATTCCGCCCGCGCATCGGCTACAATGATGTTTCACGGTCACCGGTGGCGAGAGGGGCGCGCCGGCCCCCACAGGAACGCCTGTCAGGAGGACCTCCAGATGTCGCGACTCTCTCCCATCATCTCACGACTCGCGCTGGCCGGGATCGGGCTGGCGAGCGCCACCCTCGCTCTCGCCGGCTCGACGGCCAGCGGACATGTTCTCGGGCCGGCAGGGGTCACCCCGATACCCGGGGCCCGCGTGGTGTTCTACAACGTGCTCACCGGTATCACGACGCAGTCCGACCCCACCGACGACACCGGCGCCTATGACGTCAGCGACCTCGAAGCGGGGCGCTACGACGTGGCGGTCGACACGGAACGCGGGCTCTGGCTCGTGGAACGCCCGCTGGAGATCGGAGCCGGTGAGACCCGGGAGATGACCTTCGCCCTGCGTGAGAGCACATACTGGGAAGGGACCCACCACCAGCCACCCCGGACCTCTCCCATCGGTTCGAAGATCGTCGGAACGGCCGTGCTCCTGGAGACAGAAAAAGGTTCGCCCGAGCGCTGGCCGAAGGAGAGGCGGCGCAAGGTGATCCTCGGCTCCGCCATCGGGGGCGGGGTGATCGCCGTGGCGCTGGCCGCCGGGGACAACGGGAGCAGCAACGCCAGCCCATCCATGCCCTGAGGCACCCGGAACGGATCACCGGGACGCCGGTTCAGGCCGGCGCCACCGGGGGAGACGGCGGCTGAGGATCGCCGTCGGCCACGACCTGGCACGCTTTCACCACGTCTTCGACCTGAAACGGTTTGCACAGCACCACCGCGGAGGTCTGCTCCGCCAGTTCCCCGAGTGGCGCGCTCTCAGGATCGTCCGTGATGAACACGACGCGACACTCCGGATGGGTGCGGTGGTGCCGGATCGTGTCGACGAGATGCCGGCCATCGAGATCGGCCATCTTGACGTCGATGAGCACCGCATCGAACTCCACCACCGAGGCTCTCTCAAGGGCCTGGGCGCCGTTCCTGGCGCATTCCACACGGTATCCGGCATCGGTGAGGATGTCGTCCAGGAGATCCACGACGACCTGCTCGTGCTCGACGATCAGCGCCGTGGGAGACCCGCTCACTCGCCTGACGGACCCTTGCTCGCCCGATGCCGGCGGTAGTTCCACACGAAATATCGCACCCGGCATGCCGTCGAGAGCCTCGATCCGGCCACCGTTCTCCTCGACGATGCCATAGGAGGCCGCCAGTCCGAGACCGGCCGCTCCCTCCGGGCGGTGCGTGGTGAAGAACGGTTCGAAGATCCGCTCGCGACTCCCCACCGGAACGCCGGGACCGTTGTCCTGCACCTCGAGCACCACTCGATCTTCCACCGCGCGGGTGCGCACGGTGACTTGGCGATCGCCGGCCGGTCGGGACGACAGCGCCCGGTAAGCGTTCACCAGCAGGTTCTGCAGCACCTGTTCGATCTGCGCCCCGTCCACATTCACGAGAGACAGCTTCGGGTCCAGATCGGCCGTCACCTCCACGCCTGCATCGCCGGCAGCCAGGGTCTCCCGGGCCAGCATCCGCGTCACCACGCCGTTGAGGTCGTGAGCCCTCCGGTACGTCTGCCGCTTGCCGGCAAAACAGAGCAGACTGTCCACCAGCCGCCGGCAGCGGCGCGCTTCGCGATCGATCTTCACCAGACGGTCGCGCAGGCGATCATCGGTGGCGAACTGCAGCAACAGTTCCGAGTAGCCGAGAATGCCCGTCAGCGGATTCTTCAACTCGTGGGCCACGCCGGCGACGATCTCCCCCAGAGACGTGCCCGGCCAGACAGGCGACGAGGCGTCGTCTGCCACGGCGGCACCGTCACGGACGAGAGCGCCCTCGACACTGGAGAGAAACAGGAACCGGTCGTCGTCCCGCCCCCCACCGTGGCCGCGAACGTCGAACTGCCCGCCTCCGATGGTCACGCGCCTGGATGTCATCTGCCGGTCGGGTGCGAACAGTGCGTCCAGATCCGCCCGGGACCAGCCCAGGATGTCCGCCGCCTGGCGATTCACCATCTGGGTCTCGTCCTCGCCCAGCATCCCGATGGCGGCGGGATTCGCCTCGATCACGCGCCCCGTCCCGGACAGGCGCAGGAAACCCTCCCGCAGCGAGCCGAGAAGTTGCTCCCGGGAGCGCCGTTCCTCGAGCAGCTCGGAGACCACCTCGCGGCGATGCATCGCATCGAATCCCCGATTCCGGGCGACCGGGCGCCCGCTGAGCAACCCGTCCAGAACCGCGGTCAGATGCTGGATCATCTCGGTCGCCTGCATCTTGGCCACGAACGCATCCGCCCCGATGTCCTCCGCGTCGTCGATCTCTTCCTGGCGGAGACCGGACAGGATGACCACCGGGATGTTGCGGCTGGCGGGATTCTTCTTGATCTGTCGGCAGGCGCGGGCACCGCCCATGCGCGGCATCACGAGGTCCAGGACGATGGCGTCGAAGCGTCCCTCCATCACCGCCTCCAGAGCCTGCGAGCCATCGGCGCAGGTGGTGACCTGGTGCCCGGCAGACTGCATGGCGTCGGTGAGGAGTTCCCTGTAGAACGAGCTGTTGTCCGCGACGAGCAGGTGAGCCATGTAGCCTTCCTGGGAGCGGATCCGGAACGGATCCTGCGGAGAATCTAGGCCGGCCACGCCACGGGTCAAGCGGGTCCGACCCCTGGTGACGCTCCACGCCCGCCGTCCACCGCGCCGGTCCCCGGACGGGCCGCGCCCGGCACCGGATCCCGCTCAACAACCTGAATGGGCCGAGCGACTTACGTCGTTCTTGCGGCATGGTCCCGGGGCTCGTCCCGATGGCGCGGCGGGCGCCGAAACGGCGCAAACCCCCGGCTGGCGGGCATTTTTCGCTTGACACCTCACCGACCTCGTGGTAGATATCCACTGCCGCGTTTGCTGGCTTCGTGATTTCCCGTCTGGTCACAACCTGAGGAGAAAGACTTCCGATGAAGAAGCCCTACGAGAAGCCGAGGATCGTTTACGTCGAGAAGATGGAAGCACGGGCTGTTGCGTGCCTCAAGGCAGACAGCGCCACGTGCACTGCGGGGCCGGTGACGTCCTAAGCGTTCTCGTCTCCTCACTGACGACCCGCTGACATGTCGAGAGGGCCCCTGCGTGCGGGGGCCCTCTTTGTTCCTGTCCATGCAGGTGTGACGGCGGTGGGCTCCCTGGACCAGGTCCCGTCTCCCGGGGAGATGAAGGATGGGACCCTTGCTCCGGGGTCGCCGTTCCTGCGCCGTCGATCAGTTCCCCTCGGGCGTCGCCAGATCCAGCCGTTTCAGCATCCCGTCCACCAGCATCTGGTTCTGTCCGGCCGCATCCTTCCAGAAACGACGGACCACCGCGGCAGCCGCCTGCGCGTCGGCGGGGCGATTCTGGCGCGCCGCGATCTCCGCCAGGTGAGCCTCGGCACCCAGCCAGATCCAGGGCCAGAACAGCCGGTCGCCGGACATCCGGACGATATCCGCAAAGATCGGCCGCGCGGAGTCGAGGTCTCCCTTGGCCAGATACGCTCTCCCGAGCGCCTCGGCATACACCGGCCGGTCCGAGATGTACCCGCCCGCGAGGAACCGGACCCCGGACAGCTCGTAGGCTCGCCGCATCCGCTCGATCGCCTCGTCCCATCGCTCCGCGGCCAGCGCGATCGCCCCCTCCACTCGCAGGACATGGCGCTCCCAGCCCTGCTCCCGTAGATGCGGACCCAGATCGCGCAGGCCCTTGACGATCGCCTCGGCGTTCTTCAGGTTGCCACTCTCGGCATAGGCCACTCCCAGAGCCTCCCGGCTGTCGAGAAAATCGAGCCTCAGGTTCGCTGCTTCCATGAACTGATCGATCGCCGTCGCCCGGTCGCCGTTGCGCTCCAGGACGAGTCCGGTCATCCACTTGCCGACCGCGCCGGGGACGCTGTTTCCAGATGCAGCCTGGAGATCGGACATCGAGGCAAGCCGGGACAGGCCGGCCCGGATCGTCCCGCGGTACAGCTCGGCCGCTGCCGCGAGGAGTGGCGAGCGCACCTCCGTGGCCTGTTCGAGAGCCCCCTCCACGTCACCGGTGAGCAGCGAGAGCTGGGCCCGGGCCAGGAGCAGGCCACGGTCCTGCCTCCATTCCAGGGCCTGATCGAGAGCCTCCCGTGCCGCATCCAGCTTGCCCGAGAACATGAGCAGGGTCACGTGCGTGGCGAGCAATCGCGGATCGGCCGGATCGACCTTCAGGCCAGCCTCCACGGCCTTCTCCGCACGTCCGCGCTGGTCCGCCACGAAGGCCGTGCTGGCAAGATCTTCCCAGCCGGGAAGAAAGTCGGGGTCGAACTTGACCGCGTCGGCGTATGCATCCGCCGCCTCACCGTCATGGCCGAGCTGTCCCAGCGCGAGTCCGTGGAAGTAGGCGGCCTCCTTGTCCCCGGGCCAGCGGGACCTCAGCTTGCCCAGGGCCTCGGCCGCCTCGTCCGGCTCGGAAAACACCAGGGCTCTGACGCCCTCGATGGCCAGACGGTCCCGCAAGGTGGCATGCTGACGCTTCCCCCAGGCCAGGGTCACGAAGGCCTGCACCTCTCCGGTGGCCACCGGGAGGTAACGCATGACAGCCGTCGCTCGACGGAAATGGGCCAGAGCGAAATCGCGATCCGCCTGGCCGGCCTTCGCGAAGTACGGAACCGCCGCGAGAAACTTCTGCTGAAAGTAAAGCGCCTGCCCGGCGATGAACTGGCCGTAGGCGGGGACATTCTCGGTGGTCAGCGCCGTCACCGACTGGACCCCTTCCGGGGCGGTGGTGCCGATCACCGCCCACACCTGGTCCCTGAGGAGATCCGCCGCGGCGGGCATGGCTGCTGCCTTGTCTGCAACAGCGTCCGCCGTGCCCAGGAGCCGTCCGGTCCCGGTGGAGAGAACATCCGCGTGAATCGAGAACAGGTTGTCCTTGCGTTCCAGACGCCCCACGACGGCGATCCCTCCACCGACCTCCTGGATCGCCGCCAGGAGTTCAGCGCGGGTCACCTCACCGAGGCGAGCCCGCAGATCGGCGACCCGCTGGGGCGAGAACACGTTGAGATCGTCCGCCTGCCACAGGTCGCGAGCCACCATGTCCACCAGCCACGCGTCCCAGAGCCCGTAGGCATCATCTCCGGTCGCGTTGGTGAACCCGTAGACCACCACCGCGTCTGCGCCGGTCCGGGTCTCAGGCTGACTGCACGCCGTCATCAGGGCGGCGAGTACGACAGCTGCTCCGATCATACCGAGGACCGGGATCGACCGCTCGGTGCGCCTGCGGACATCTTTCGCTGCGTTGGGTTGCGCCATGCCTTCCCGTCCGTTCCTTCTCGCCGCAAGTGGCGTCGTCTGATGGAAAATGGGGATTATCGTGCGGCCCCGGAACCGAGTCAAGAAAGCCCTCCGGGCCCGCTATGGTACGATGCGCGACTGGCCTGCGCGAGGCGAGCGCCCGGGCCTCCCTGCTCATGAGCGACACCATCGATCAGGCGATCAGCACGCTGAACAGCCTGGCCATCGGCCAGGTGGATGTTCTCCTCCGGAGACTGCAGGAGGCGCGCGCACTCATCAAGGACGATGGCGCCCCGGAATTGCTCGAGGCGCTGGACGAGGCCCGCGAAGCGATCTCGGCCGGCGACCTGCCACTGTTCCGGAAGCGCGTCCAGCACGTCGTCAGCCGCCTCGGCCACCTGCGCTGAGCAGGTGCCCGACCCGACGAGCTGCCCGCTTCCTACTTGAACGAGGCGTCCGGCGCGTCCAGGTCCCGTGGCGTCCGGATCTCCGGTGTCGCCGGTGGATCGGCGAAGACGTCGGTCCCGACGCCGTCACTCTCGAGAGGACGGGCCTGGAGGTCGACATCACCACCCGCCCCGCTCATCAGTTCCCGGTATCGCTCGAGGATCCGCTGTTCCATGGCGTGGCGGGTCTCGCTGTTGAGCGGATGCGCGATGTCTCGAAAAGTGCCGTCCTTGCGCCGCTTGCTGGGCATCGACACGAACAGACCCGACGAGCCGCTGATGATCTTGATGTCCCCGATCACGAAGCACCCGTCCAGGACGATCGAGACGAACGCGCGCAGCTTGTCCTGGTCCACCGGGAACACCCGCACATCCGTGATGTTCATGCTGCACCCTCCCGCGTCTTGCCCTGCCTAGCGAAATCGAGCCCGATAGGCCGGTCCGTCCAGCGTCTGGCTCACCACGGTGGTCCAGTCCGGTCGCTGCCACCCGGCAACGACGGCGTCGGCGTCCCGCCGGTGTTCGAACACCCCGAACAGTGCGGATCCACTCCCCGACAGCCCGGCGATCAGGGCGCCTTGCTCGTCCATCCGGGAAACCGCCATTGCCAGCTCCGGATACCGTCGAAACACGGCATCTTGAAAATGATTGTTCAGGGGACCTGCCCGTCTACGCGCTCGCAGCGCCGCCAGAACCGGCCGCATCGTAAACTGGGATCTGGGGGATGTCAACGACAAACCGTCCATCCAGCCATAGACCGCCGCCGTGCCCAGTGAGAACGGCGGGATCATCACCAGGACCGGCAAGGGCGGCAAGGGCGCCAGCTCCCGAACCCGGTCTCCGCGACCCACTCCACGCGCCAGCCCCCCCCGGAGAAAGAACGGCACATCCGTGCCCAGCCGGCGGGCCATCCCCATCAGCCGGCGCGGTTCATGCCGGTCGCCGAGATGCCGGGCGAGCAAGAGGAGTGTGGCGGCCGCATCTCCGCTGCCGCCGCCCAGCCCTGCGCCGGCGGGAACGCGTTTCGCGAGGCGAAGGCGCACGCCGCGCCGCCGGGCGCGCGACCGGCCGCGTCCATCTTCTGCGAGATACATCCGGGCCGCCTGGACGACGAGATTGTCCTCGACAGGACCTGTATCAACGGAGCCGGTCACTTCCAGCGTCACCTGACCGGTGTCGGTGGCGTCCACCGACAGATCGTCACCGAGATCGATCGTCTGCAGGACCGTGGCCACCTCGTGGTATCCATCATCGCCCCGCGGCCCGACGGTCAGGACGAGATTGATCTTGGCGGCGGTCCGGACGGAGTGACCGGGTGGCGCGATCATCGGCGCCGCCGGGATGCCCACCCCGGACCACGCCGGGTCAGCTCGCCTTCGGTGAGCTGGGAACAACCGGCCGGGAGACGCGGCAGAAGAGCCGCCCGGGGTGGTCCGCCGGCCGCCCATTCGCGCACGTCGAGATCGAGGCGGAGACGTGGCCGCTGCACCCGCAGTCGAATCGCCTCCGGATGCCCGGCAAAACCGGCGGTCCCTGCGCTCCAGCGGGGATAGCTCACACGGATCTCCACGCCGTCGTTCCCGTACCGCACGCCCTCACGGGCTCCCCCGCGCCGGCGCCGGTCGACGACCGCGCGCCATCGGGTCCCGTCCCCCGGTGCCGCCAGGTCGATACGGACCTGCTGGCCACCGGTGAGAGGCCGCCGCGCGACGACCTCGGCGCTACCCGCGGGCACGATCGAACCATCCAGCAGGGCGAGCAACTCGGCCGGCGGTACGGCAATTCCCAGGATCCATCCCATCACCTCGGTCGACGGCCGCCCCTCGAAGCATTCGGCGCTGCCGGGCCAGACCGCCCGTAGCGCGTTCCCGTCCACGCCCACGGACAGGATCGTCTCACCACTCACCGGGTGGAAGAGATCGACACGAAGATCGGGCGGCACGGCTCCGAGTCCCACCGCGAATCGGGCTCTGCCGGCAGATCCCCGGATCCGACCCTGCAGGGCGGCGCGGAACGGCGTGGCGGGGACGGCGCGCAGCTGGAGCGGCTCCCTCTCTCCGGCGGTGGCGTTCGACGGCGGCCGGAGAACGCATCCCGTCCCGCTCCCGACCACGAGAATGCAGGCGGTCAAACCGGCGAGCCCTCGGGTCCGGATCATTCGTCCTTCCGATACTTCCGGATCTTCTCCTCGAGACCGACCGCATCGTCCGGACCGAGTTCCAGGGCCCGGCGCCAGTGCCTGACGGCCAGTTCCTCGTTGCCGACCGCCTCCTCCACGTCGCCGAGATGCTCGTGGATGGTGGCATCCAATCCCATCCGCTCCACCGCCTTCTGCAACTGCTCACTCGCCTCGTCCGCCCGGCCGAGGCGGAAGTACACCCAGCCGAGACTGTCCAGATAGGCCGCGTTCTCCGGGTCCAGGGCGACAGCCCGGTTGATCATTTCCAGTGCCTCGTCGAGCCGCCGCCCGGCGTCCGCCCACAGGTACCCGAGGTAGTTCAGCGCCGGTCCGTTGTCCGGATTGACCTCGATGGCCTTGCCGAGCAGATGTTCCGCGCGTTCGATGTCGCCCTGTCGCTCGGCAAGAGCACCGGCGTTGAAGTAGGCGTCGGACACCAGCACGACCATCGGTTTCGCACCTTCACCGGAGGCCGTACCCCCCGCTGCGGCGGCACCCGGATCGGCCAGAAGCTCGTCGAGGCGAGCCTCGGCCTGGTGTTCCCGACCGATCTCGAGCAGCACCTCCGGTTCGAGGGTCCGGAACCGCGGCTCGTCCGTGAACAGACCCGTCGACCGGCGGGCCTGCGCCAGCGCCTTCTCGTCCTTGCCGGCGAACAGGAGCGCCCGGACCATCAGCAGATGCAGAGCCGGCGCCGGCGCCGGCGTGTCCGCCATGCACCGGGAGACGAGGTCCACGGCATGGTCGGCCTCATCGAGGTCGAGGAGCAACACTCCTGCCCGACCACAGAACGTCGGAATGTCCCGCCGGCGGGGGTCCGCCTCGTCGGGAATCTTCTCGAGGGCCCGGACCAGGCGCCGGTAGTTCGCCACGGCCGAGCGCGTCGCGCCCTCGCGCTCATCCAGCCGGGCGATCCGGAACAGCACCTCCGCGTTGTCGGGATCCTCCTGCAGGATCGCCTCGAACGTTTCCCGGGCCGGCCCGAGACGGCCGAGCCGTTCCTGCGTGAGCCCGAGATAGTAGCGGCTGTACAGAGATGTGGGATCCTCCCGGCCAGCCATCTCGAACATCTTGGCCGCCTCTTCGTAGCGTCCGGTGCGAAAGTAGGCATCTCCCAGTTGATTGTCGGTCGCCGCATCTCCGCCCTGCACGGCGAGAATGTGTTCCAGCGGCTCGATGCTGCCGGCGAAGTCCCCCTGGACCCGGGTCACGCGGGCCAGCATCTCCAGAACCTGCAACCAGTCCGGCGCCAGGGTCAGGATACCCTGCAGCACTTTTTCCGCTTCCGGGTAACGCTCGAGCTGCATCAGAGCACGCGCCAGGAGAAACAGCGCGCTCGGTGACGGATTGGTCCGGATATCCGCGAACCGGCCGAGGACTTCCACCGCTTTCTGGAACTCCCCTCCCTCGTAGTAGAACCGGCCCAGGGTGACCAGCGTCTCCGGATCGTCGTTGCCGTCCCCGTTGAGCGACGCCTCCAGTTCAGCCATGGCCCGGCGCGTGTTCTCCTCGGCGTCCATCCCCCGCCGCGCCCGCGAATAGTAGAGCTGGGCCAGGACCCGGTGTGCCATGGCGCTGTCGGGGTCGAGTTGCAGCGCATTCTTGGCTGCCTGCTCGGCGGCGGGAAAATCCCGCACGCGCAGGTACGTCATCGCCAGCTCCGCCCGGATCACCGCTGACGTCGGGTCGGCGGCCACCGCGTCCTTGAGCAGTGAGACGGCGGTGCCAAAATCCTGTCGCTGCTGAGCGATCTTCGCCATGGCGAACTTGAAGTAGGCCTGCGCCCCGGCAGACGTCCTCGGCGACGTGATCGCCAACGGCACCACCGTCTCCCCCGACGCCGGTCCCACCATCAACGCCGCCAGGATCAGGCCACAGCCGGCGAGATGGCGTGGCCGGCGTCCCCGTACCAGGGCGGGTCCCGAATCACGCGCCGAGGAGCCGCGCACCGCTGGCGCGCCCGTCGCGGATATCCTGCTCCACCGTTTCACCATCTGGATCCTCCACACCAGCCCACGATAGCAACTCCCAGGCCGGTTTCGCCCATCCGACCTGCCAGAGATCGCGCAGGATCTCCATGGCTCGCCGCTGCTCATCCCACCGCCGACCGAAGCGCGTCATCAGATACTCGTCCAGCATCGCCGCCTGGTGGGTCGCTTCCAGGATCAGCGCCGCCGGAGGGGCGCCGCACACCTCGGCGAGCACGCGGGCGTGGTCCGGATCCCACCCGCGGGCAACGAGTTCTTCCGACCAGTCGGGCGCCGGCTGGCTCGCGACAGTGGCCACGACCAGCCGCCGCAGGCGCTCGGCGTGAAATGACCGGGACGCAAGAGACGCCAGACGCGCTGCCGTCCCCGAGAACTGCCGCGCCTCGTACCAGGCCGTCTGCATCAGGCGCCGGCCGAGAAGATGTCCATAGGTCAGGGCACCAGGATCCGCCGGGAGACGCCGCCCCTCGGCGGGAACGCGGGCGGGAACATGCGCGAGGGCCAGTGCTTCACCGGCGGTCTCCAGGAAGCGCCGGTACATGCTCAGACCCGCCTGCTCCGGATCGAGGAGAATCACCTCATCGGGAACCCGCACACCGATGGCGGCAGGACGACGGCCGGTCTGCCGGCGCACGCAGCCGTCGCCGCGGCGCAGAAAGCCGCCAGCGTCGACCAGCTCTCGCCAGACATCCGCGGTGCCTCCGGCGGGAAACCCACCCTCAATCCCGTCCAGATCCCCGGTCGACCCGACTCGCGCCGGCCGATCGAGGATCGTCCCCCGTCCTGCGAGGCGGCGCGCCAGCGTCACGCCCCGGGCGGCCGGCGGCCACCAGTCGCCGGCGCCGGGCCCAGCTGCCTGGAGGCTCTCGACCGCCTGCAGGACATCGCACCGGCCGGGGCTCCGGTTCTCTTTCCCGGGGGCGGCCGCGGCGATCAGTGCCCGCGACAGGTCACCTCTCGGTGCCGCGAGCCGGCGTCGTTCGACGCCCGCGTCGACAAATCGGTACCAGACGTCGACCGTCGGGAGGCTGGACAGATGGACGGCGCCCGCGTCACGAGCCTCGACCCGGAACAGGTCGGCATGGCGAGCATCGACGGCAGGCGAGGGGATGACGCGCAGGATGTCGCCCTGTGCCGCCACCCGTTCGCGGGCAACGGCCCCGCAGAATCCGTCGAGCAGCTCGCGCAGATCCGATGGCGTCAAGCGGCCGACTTCTCGGCGGACTCACTCTCGACGATGTGGGCGAGAGCCCGCGCCAACTGGTCATCGTCTTCGTCGCCGGCGTTCTCGCCGGCGTCCTCTCCGGCTGCTTCTCCGGTCGCGGCGGTGCCGGCGATGATGGCCACGTCCGGTTCGATCCCACCGTCCGACCAGGTCGAACCGTCGGGACCGACGTAGTGGCCCACCGACAGGATCAGCGCGGAGTCGTCGGGCAGCCGGATGAGACGTTGCACCGTGTCATCGCCAAACGTCGGCTCGCCGAGGATCTCCGCTCGCTCGCGACCCTTCAGAGCCGCCACGGCGATCTCCACGGTTCCCGCCGACATCCGGTTGACCAGCACGGAGAGCGGACCGCTCCAGGACGTATCCGTTCCCGCCGCCACGGTCACCGGTTCCGCTCCACGGCGGGTCACCTCGACGATCGGCCCGCCGGCCAGAAACAGATCGGCAAGACCGACGCCCGTCTCACGATCCCCGCCCACCGTGTCCCGCAGATCGAGCAGCACGTGACGTGTGGCAGCGGACGGTTGCGCCAGCGTCAGCTTGACCGCCTCCACCGTCTCCGGCTCCAGGTAGTGCACCCGGATCAGCAGCACCCCGCCATCTCGCTCCTCGACACTCACCGGCGCCGACTCGTACGGGACGAGGTCCACGGCGATGGTTCGCCCCTCGCGACCGCCGAACAGATTCAGGGACAGGTTCGTGCCTGCCGGTCCGCCCAGAGCATGCCGGATCTGGAAGACGCTCATCTCGCGTGTCGAGCGGCCGTTGATGGTCCGGATGTACTCGCCCGGATGCACGCCGGCCACGGCCGCCGGGCTGCCGGCCTGCACGGCAGCCACGTACGCGTAGCCGCTGCGCTTGGTCATCTCGATGCCGGAGGCCAGGCGATTGTCGTCATCAGAAAGTGCCTTCACCTCCTCCGGGCTCAGCCAGCCACTCTTCGGATCCAGGCTGGCAAGCATGCCACGAAACGCTCCCGACATCAGCAGATCTTCGGCCACCGGGTCAACGTACGAGGAGTTCACCAGATCGAGAACCTCCGTGAAGGTCGCAAGATCCTGGTAGGTCTGGTCCCGCTGCCCGCCCTCGCCGCCGACCAGGCGGCCGGCCAGGGTGAAGGCCAGGACCAGGAACGACAGTCCCACCACCACGATTCGCTGTCTTCCCATCCGCATCTGCGCACCCTCTCGCAAGTTAAGATGGAGTCTATATCACCCTCCACGCAAGCGGTCCCGTCAACCATCTCCCGGCGCCGGGGCAAGCCATTCGAGAGGGGGCCGGGGTCGGGCATTCTCGCGGATCTCGAAGTACAGCTCGGTCCCATCGAGACTTCCCGTATCCCCCACCGTGCCCAGCAGTTCGCCGGGGCCGACGGTCTGTCCCGGCCGGACCCCGATGGTGGCGAGATGGGCCGAGACAGTCATCACACCATCACCGTGGTCCAGGATCACCGTTCGACCATAGCCATGAAACCAGTCGGCGAAGATGACGCGCCCCGCAGCCACCGAGCTGCAGGGGCTGCCCTCGGCAGCGCCGATGGAGATCCCGTTGTGAGGGACCCTGGTGCCGAACCGCGGGTGGCGGCGCGGGCCGAACCCGATGGTCACGGACCCCTGCGCGGGCCACGCCAGCGTCCCCTTGAGTGCCCGGAGATCCGGCCCGGGTGGTCGCGTCGGTATCCTGCCCTCGATGAAGGCCTGCAGGTCGGACCCGGCCCGCATCAGCTCGGCCATGGCCTCCCGGAACAGCGACTCCTGGCGGCGGATATCGTCGAGCCGCTCTTCCTGGGCCGCCATCGCCTGCGCTGCCCGGGAGCGGGCCGCCTCCTCCCTGGTCGCGGCAGCGTCGACCTCCGCCCGGCGCGCCGCGAGCTGTCGGGCCGCCTCACGCGCCGCGTCCCGGTCCGCGCGGGCCGCCGCCGCCGACAGCCGGTCGAGTTCGGCCCGGTCGCTCACCATGCGCAGCGCCGCGAGGGTCGCTGCCGGTCGCTGCGCCCCCACCACCGCCAGCACGCGTTGCCCCGGCCCTCCCCGGCGGAGCGCCACCAGGCGACGCCGCAGAGCGTCCTCGGAAGCCGCCTGGCGGCTCTCGGCGGTGGCACGGCGCCGGGCGGCCGCCGCGGCCCGGGCGGCGAGCCGCAGGAGCCGGTTCGTCGCCACCTGGGCCCGGGCCGCGGCCAGGTCGCGGCTGGCGGTGAGAGCGTCCAGTCGAAGCAGCACGGCCGCATCGGTGGCGCTCAGCCGCTCGAGCTCGGCCTCCAGGCGGCGGGCCTCGGCCTGCAACCGTTCCAGCTCACCCTCCGCCCCCGCGACATCCTCAGGCGCCCGGTCCGCGACCTCACCTGCCAGCTTCCCGGCCGCAGGCATGGCTGCACCGCCGACGAGGACCACCAGCAACAGGGTCAGGAGCACGATCGAGCGGGTCCTTTCCAGGCATCCCCGCCGGCGCAAGCCGGCGGGAGATGCGGATCATACGGCCCGCCCATGATCCTGCGCAAATCGCTGGTCGGGACATGGTGAGCCCCGTTGCAGTTCCGGGGGATCCGGGCCATCCGTCAACGGTCGCGCCGGAGTCCCCCTGTGAGGTAAGGATGCAAACAGCTCGGAATCAATGCCTTGGACGAGAAAGCGCCGGGCCGTCGCCAGCGGCGCGTCCTGCGGGCCCCTGCCATGACGGCGAGCATCAATCCGCACCCCCCATGGACGGATTCGTCGTTGTGGAACCGCCTCGATCCCTGTATGTATATGATGTTTCAGTCACCCTGCGTCCTGGGGCTCCGGTCCCGGGTCTTCGGTCTGGCGCCGGGGCGCATCGGTCCGGGAGGTGTTGCCATGAGACCACGCCGCTCCCTCTCCAGCCTGCATCCCGTGCTGACCGCCTTGATACTCGCCGTCGCCATGGTGGATCCGGGCCTGGCGACCAGCGTCAGGCCGATGGGGCTCGGTGATCTGGTGGCCCGCGCCGAGGCCATCGTCCATGCCCGCGCTCTGTCGAACCGCGTCCGGACGGATGCCGACACACTGCTGCACTACACCATCACCCGCTTCGAGGTGCTGGACGGTGTCAAGGGCCCCCTGTACCCGGGAGATCAGTTCGAGGTGGAGGTGATGGGGGGCACCGCGCCCGGTCACGACTGGACCACGGTGGTCGCCGGCGCGCCCCGCTTCGCCGTCAACGAGGAAGTGGTCCTCTTCACCCATCCCGGTGCCGGCGGACGCCGGGCCCTTGCCGGTTTCTTCCAGGGAGTGCTTCGCATCATGCCCGGTCCTGACGGCGGACAGGTGCTGGCGCCCCCGGATATCCTCCCCTCGCCGCGAACTACCGTCAGACAGGTGGACCGCCACCCGTCGCCTGTCCACCGGGCCGGTCGCGCGGCGGCCGCCGGCGCCTCTGCCAGCCCCGTCACAGGGCGCCCGGGACGGTCCGTGCGCCCCGCAGTTCCGTCTTCAGCGCCGCCGGCGCATCCGATGAACGTGCCGGATCTTCTCGACCACCTGCGACGCCTCGACGCCCGCCGCCAGGACGCACCATGAGGCGCGCGCCTCGCCTGCTGCCGGTCGTCCTCGTCACGGCGGCAGCGCTCACGTCGGTGCCGGATGCGCCCCGGGGCGGCGGCAACCTGGAGGTCCTCAACCCCACCTCCACCAAGATTCTCAACGCCGCCTGGGATCCGCGCACACTGCCGGTGAAATGGCTCATCAACGGCGGGCTGTTCACCACCAGCCAGCTACGCCCCCCCCTCGAGGCCGCCTTCGACACCTGGCAGAACCTCCCCGACAGCGACTGGGCCTTCTCCTTCAACGGCACGACCACCGACAACTTCGCCGCCGCCGACGGCAAGAACATCGCCGTGTTCGGTGCGACCTTCGCGATGCCGCCTGATTTTCTCGCCGTGACGCCGTGCACGGCGAAGAACGTAGCGTTCACGGTCGCCGACACCGGCGGCCCACCACCGGATGTGCTCGGCGACGGTCTCGGCTGGATCGTGATCGGCTCCACCAACGTGCTCCTCGCCCCGATAGGCGATTATCCCGCCGGCACCGTGGTGGACTGCGACACCATCTTCGCCACGGCTCATGTCTGCAGCAACAACGCCAACATCCTCTGCGACCCGACCAGCTTCAGCCCCTTCTCCGTCTGCGGCAGCTTCTTCGCGACGTGCGATCCGCTCTTCCCGCTCACCTTCGACCGGAGCCCGGGCACTGAGGACATCCAGGGCCTGGCCCTGCACGAGTTCGGCCATTTCGGCACCCTGTCCCACTCGACCCTTCCCAGCGCCATCATGTATCCGTTCACCGACACCAACCCGCCGGGAGACGGCATCAATGCCAACCGCGTGCTGAAGCAGGACGACATCTCCGCCGCCGGGCACTACTACGGCAACCCGACCTTCGTCACCACCAACGCCCGCATCACCGGCCGGGTCACCATCATGCTCGACGACGGCAACGGCATGCCGGCGGCGGCCGGCGGCGACGGTGTCTCGGTGACCGCGCTGGATGCCAACACGCTGGAACCGGTGGAGGCTCGCTTCTCGTACTCGTTCTTCATGGATCCCGCCGACCGGTTCGACGGCGCCGATCGTACGGCCTTCGGCGACGGGTACTACGTCCTGGAGGTCCCGCCGGGCAGCTATTACGTCTACGCCGAGTGGTTCGACGGCCGCGACGATGTCTTCTTCGGCCAGCGCCTGTTCGCCCGCCACAACCAGACGGTCGCCTCCAGCGGCGTGGCGAACGGCGATCCCACGACCGGCTTCACCGGCGCCTTCGGGTTCTTGCCGGAGCGGTTCGAGTTCTTCAACGCCGCCGAGTCGGGCGATGGCGGCGACGGCACCCAGGCCGGGGCCGCCGCCGACAACCCGGATGCCGGGACGGTGATCACCGTCGCCGCAGGCGACCTGAACAGCGGCAACGACATCGTCATCAATCTCGACCCCGACGTGACCAAGACCAAGGCGGCCCGCTCCAATCCCACCGGCGTGTTCCGGCTGGACCTGACGCCGTTCGACAGGCCGGCGATCCTGGCGCTGGACAACGACGGCAACGATGACGACTGGTGGATCCCCCACTTCACGGCGGCCGAGATGCCGACGCCGCCGTACAATGTTCTCGAGGCCGTCTGGACCAAGCTGGGGCTGGCCAACAAGCCGTACGTCGGCGGGCTTCTCCTCTCCGACCCTGCGGATCCCAGCATCATCGAGCCGTTCATCGTGCATGACGCCCGCCGCACGGTGACGGGCTGGGACGGGGGCAACACGGGCAATACCGACATCTTCGAGGTTCGTGACCGCTTCAACGTGACGGTCACCGAGCCCCGGGATCTGTACTTTGCCATCAAGGTGCCGGAGAGTCCGCCGGGCATCATGTTCGGCTCGGAGGGGTATTTTGCCCTCACCCAGAACAACGGCATCTGCTCCACCAACACGGCGATCCAGTGCAGTGTCGATGCGGACTGCCCCAGCACCACCTGCAGCGCCGGTGTCTGCGCCAACGACCCGGCCAATACCTGCGCGGTCGCCGCCGACTGCCCGGTTTGCAACATCGGCTCCACCGGGCGCTCCCTGCTGACGCCGGATGATTTCGCCACCATCTTCGTCACCAACACGTTCGACGTGATGTACCGGGTCAAGACGGAGACCGCGCCTCCGGTGATGCTCACCGGCGCCTCGCCCGCGACACTGACCCAGGGCGAGACCGGGACCGTCGCGACACTCACCGGCAACGGCTTCGTGCCCGGTGCACAGGTCGATGTTCTGGCCCCGACCTTCGGACCTCACGTGCCGTCGGGCGTCACCGTGACCTCGGTCAACGTCGTCAACTCCACCTCGATACAGGTCACCGTGGATGTGGACCCGGCGGCGATCCCGTCGATTCTCGATGTGAAGCTGACCAACCCGGAGGTGGTCATCCCGAACTGGGCCCGTCTGATGTCTCTCGCGGCGGCACCGGACTCCGACGGAGACGGCATCATCGACCCGCTCGACTGCCTGCCGGCCGACCCGACCCTCTGGTCCGTGCCGGGCAGTACCGGTGGCACGCTCCAGGTGCAGAAGACGGGCGCCGACACCGCCCGCATCTTGTGGGCTCCCCCGGTCGACCTCGGCGGCACGGCCGGGGTCAGCATCGTGACCGACGCGACCCGGGGCGTTCGCTCGGCCCTGCTCGCCTCGGGCGGGCTGGACTTCGGCTCGTGCCTGGCCAACGATCTGACGGCCAACGAGGTCTCCGATGCCACCACCACCCCCGTCGGCGAGACCACCTACTACATGGTCGCCCCGCAGAACGGGTGTGGTCGGGGCCCCTTCACCGGGCCTTCCGGCAGCCCGAACCGGAACGCCAACCCCGGAAACTGCTCGCCGTAAGGTGCAAGAACCGTCAGGGCCTGGAGCCGTCAACGGGGTCCGTGCGCGCCGCCCCGAGCTCCACGAGAGAGAACTCCTCATCCCCCCGGTGCACCTTCACCCGGACGTTGTCGGCACGCAGGAACGTCCATCCGACGATATCCACGGCCCGGTCGAAGTGGTCCGGGTCGGTGAGGGACACGCCGTTGATCCCGACCAGGAGATCACCCGGCTGGATCTGGAGTCGCGCCGGGCGAAACGGTGGGCGCACGGAGAGGACACGCACGCCCAGGGGATCGCCGTTCATGCCCCGCACCGCTTCGAGCCGGGCGTGAGAAAACTGCAGGTGGGCATCGAACCAGTCCGGGACCGCCGCCGGATCGAAATCGACTGCCGGGGAGCTGGACCGGTCGCCCGCGTCGGCGCTGCCGTGCGGCCCGGGCGCGCCTCCAGCATCGCCCCCGGCGCGCGCCTCTCCGGTCCCGCTGCTGCGGGCGAGCGGGGCCGGCTGCCCTCCACTGCCGGGCTCCCGGCCACCGGAGGACCAGACGAGCACGGCGAGGGCGACCAGCACGACACCGGAGACCGCGCCAATCCCGACGGTGCGACGAGCAGGACTCATGCTCCCCTGCCCCACCAGCGGTGAAAATGATTCAACGGGCCTCGCCCCGACCCGACCGGCCACGACGTCTCGAGGCATCGCTGCACGTAGTCGCGCCCGGCCTCGACGGCCGCCACGAGCGGATCGCCGAGGGCGAGCCGTGCCGCGATGGCCGCCGACAGTGTACAGCCGGTTCCGTGGGTCGATGTGGTCGATATCCGGGGACGGCGGATGTCGAACGACCGATGGCCGTCGAAGAACAGATCGGACACCTCCTCGTCCGCGTCATCTCCACCGGTGATCATCACCGCCCCGGCACCTGCCTCGAGAAGAGCCCTCGCCTGCGCACGGCCTGATCTCCCGGGCAGGCCGGTCAGAACCGACGCCTCGTGACGATTCGGCGTCAGGAGCGTCGCCTGCGGAAGCACCCGTTCCAGCAGGGCGGCCATCCCGGCGTCGTCGAGCAGGCGGCGGCCGGAGCTCGATTCGATGACCGGGTCCACCACCACCGGGAGCGGCGCGAGTCGTGCGAGGGCTTCTCCGACGACCCGGACGATCCCCGCGCTACCGAGCGCACCGATCTTGACCGCAGCCACCGGAAGGTCGTCGACGACGGCGCGGATCTGCGTGGCAACCAGCTCGGGGGGCAGTGGATGGACCTCCTGGATGCCGGCGGTGTTCTGGGCCGTGATGACCGTCAGCACCGAGCACCCGTACACCTCGTGGGCCGCGAACGACTTCAGGTCTGCCTGGATCCCGGCGCCGCCCGACGGGTCGGACCCGGCGATGGTCAGCGAGACAGGCCAGGTCATCCGGCAAGTCGCTGGAGAGCGTCATCGACGATCCGGCGCAGAGCGCGCACCGCCGGCCCGATCGAGGGCGCGCCGGCTGCGGCCCGTGCTACCGCCACGCCACACGCGCCGCCGGCCACGCAGGCGCCGGCCGTCTCGGCAGAGATCCCACCCACCGCCACCACCGGAAGGGACGTGGCGGCAACCATACCGGTCAGCCCCGCAAGGCCGAGTGGCGGCCCGGCGTCGCCCTTGGTCCCGGTCGCGAAGATCGGACCGACGCCAAGGTAATCCGCGCCGGCTCTCTCCGCCGCTCTCGCCTCACCCGGAGTGCCCGCCGAGGCGCCGAGGATCATGGCCGCCCCGGCGACACGGCGGGCCGCCGGGAGGTCGAGGTCCTCCGGTCCCAGATGGCAGGCCCACGCCCCCACCAGGAGCGCCACGTCGGGACGATCGTTGACCACCACGACCGCCCTGGCTCGCGCCGCCATGGAAACCACCTCGTTCGCGGTGGCGACGAGCTCGCGGTCGGTCGCTTCCTTGGCGCGGATCTGGATGGCCGTCGCTCCACCTCTGAGAGCCTGCCGGCACACATCCAGGTCGGTGCGCCCCCGGGACTGGCGCCGGTCGGTGATGACCATGAGGCGCAGGGCGGACCCCAGGTCCTCGCGGGTGTGGCATTCGACACGCCCGGATCCTGATCGGGAGGGTGTCACGGCCCCGGTATAATGGCCCGACTGACGGGGCAAGGCAAGCGACCGGCCCCCCGTCAGGGAGTCGAACCATCCGTCAACTCACCAGCAAGCCCTGGGCGGTGTGGCTCCTCGTGGCGGCGGCCCTGCTCCCGTTCGTCTCCTCGCTGGGCGCCGACTTCGTCTACGACGACCACGCCCTCGTCGAGCCCTTCGTCTCCGCCGATGATGGGCCCGGGTGGAGCGACATCTTCGGCCAGGAACTGTGGCACGACCTGTCGGCCCAGAGTTACTATCGTCCGCTCGTCCGCCTCAGCTTCGTCGCCGATGCGTTCTGGTCCGCCACCGCGCTGCCTTTCCACATCACGAACCTGCTGCTGCACATCGGGCTGGTCCTGATCGCCTGGCGGGTGGTGCGCCATCTTGTCGGGGATCCATCGCTGGCCTTCACCGCTGCGGCGCTGTTCGCCGTCCACCCGGTGCACGCGGAGGCGGTGGCATGGATCTCGGCGCGCGGCGACCTCCTGGCTCCGCTCCTGGGACTCGGCTCGTGGTGGATGATGCTCGCCGGCGGCTGGCTGACCTCGACCCGGCAGGACGCCGGCAGGCGCCGCGTCCCGGATCTCGCCGGCGCCGCCGGTCTGTTTGCCGCCGCGCTGGTGAGCAAGGAGACCGCCATCGCCCTGGTTCCGATGATCGCGGTGGCGGAGTGGCTGCTGCGCCGGCGGCTGACGGGGACGACCTCATCCCGTCCACCCTGGCCGAGGGCTCCCCTGCTGGCCGCCGGGTTCGTGATGGCCGCATGGGTGGTTCTCCGGGTGGTGGTACTGGGACACTTCACCACGCCCCAGCCGGTCGATCCCTGGGAGAACCCGGTAGCCGGCCTGGGAGCCGGCGATCGAGTGGCGACGGTGGCCGCCAATCTGCTGGCGGCGGTTCGCCTCCTATTCTGGCCTCACCCGCTGCGCGCCGACTACTCGGTGCCGGTCCTGACCCCCATGCGTCTCCAGACCGCCGGCGGCATCCTCCACCTGGGCGCCGCCCTTGTCATCGGCCTGCTGATCGTCGCCGCCCTGCGCGGTGCCGCACGGCGCGGCGCAGCACCCGCGCTCCAGGCCCGGGGACTCGGTCTGACGCTGGCCCTCGTCGCCTGGCTGCCGGCGTCGAGCCTCATCGGGCCGGCCGCCGGCTCGCCGCTGGCCGAGCGCTATCTCGTCCTTCCTTCCCTCGGCTGGGCCATCGCGGTCGCCGCCTGGATCGATTCGCCGGCGTGGGCGGGACAGCGGCGCCGGGCATGGATGCTGCCCATCGCCCTCACCTGCGTTCTTGCCGGCCGCACGGCCGTGCAGGTGCCGGTCTGGCAAGATGACGCCCACCTGTTCGCCGCCAGCGCGGCCCATCCCCCGGTGTCGTTCCGCATCGCCTACTTCTCCGGACTCCTCGCGTATGCCGGCGGAGACGACGCCGCGGCCTCGGACTGGTTCGCGCGGTCGATCGCGGCCGCACCTCGATTCTCCCGGGCACACGAGGGGAAAGCTCGCGCCGCGCTGCGGCGCGGAGACGCCGGCGCGGCCGTTGCCGCCGCGCAGGAGGCCATTCGATTCGAACCGGCGAATGACCCGGTGACGCGCTCCCGGTACCGGGTTCTTCTGGCGGAGGCCCTGGCGGCAACCGGGCAGGTCGACGAGGCTCTCGAAGCCCTGCGAGACGGGCTGTTCCTCGATGATTCGGCGGCGGCTCCGGCCCGCATCATGGGCGACATCCTCTTCGGCGCCGGACGCCTCGAGCCCGCCGTCGGTGCCTACCGCGAAGCCCTGCGCCGCGCCCCGGGAGACACCCTCGTGCAGTTCAACCTGGGTATCACCCTCGCACTGCTCCAGCGCACCGACGAGGCAGAGTCGCTGCTCACCCGGGTCGCGGCCGGCGCCGACGCGCCGGTCCCGACCTTTTTTCACCTCGGGCTGCTGGCGGCGGGAAGAGACGATGCCGGCGCCGCCATCCGGGCGTTCGATCGTTTTCTTGCCCGGGCGTCTCCCGACGACCCGGAACTGGCCGCGATGGTGGTCGAGGCTCGCCGCCGCATCGCCGCATTGCGTGGGGCGAAAGACGAGATGCCCTCGGCAGGAAACGAAGGTCGTCCGCCCGGGCCGGGCTCAAGGTGAGGCGCCGATGTCGACGGCTCCCGGGCGCAGAACGCGCAGACCGGCGGGTCCGATCTCCACCACCGTCGATGGCGCTCCACCTGCACACCGTCCGCCGTCCACGACAAGGTCCACCTGGCCGCGGAACGGGGCCACCGCGTCGTCGGCGGCACCGTCAGGCGGCGCGGCCATGCTCGCGAAGAGT